>CANHBU010000112.1 GCA_947458345.1 Comamonadaceae bacterium | reverse complement strand
GTCACCGCGCTGCGCCCAGCTCCCGAGGACCTGGTCGTGGCCAAGCAAAAACCGTCGGGCTTCTTCGGCACCCCGTTGCAATCGCATCTGACGCGGCTGGGCTGCGACAGCCTAGGGGTCACCGGGGGCACCACTTCCGGCTGTGTGCGCGCGACCGTGGTCGACGCCTTCAGCGCGAACTACAAGGTCGCGCTCGTCGCCGATGGCTGCTTTGACCGCAGTGCCACCAGTCATGCGGTCAGTCTGGTGGACATGAGTGCCAAGTACGCAGACATCGTCAGCGCAGCCGAGGTACTCCAGTGGCTCGACGCGTCCGAGCCGGATGCGCGCAGCGCAGCCGGTCCCTTGCGGCCGGACTGAGTCGCGGTCGCGGTGGCAACTCCTGCGCACATGCCGCGTCGGTCTAGCCCAGCGAGCATCCCGACTTGGCCGTGCGTCGGCTGATGTGATCGCCCTACTCGACCTTCAGGCCCGCGTCGCGTGCGAGCTTGGCGTACTTTTGCACTTCGGCCTGTTTGAAGGCTTGAAACTGAGCTGGCTTGAGTTGCACCACCTGCCGGGAGTTTTCGGCGAACATGCGCACCATGCTGGGCAGCGCCAGCACCCGGTAGACCGACTCGTGGATGCGGTTGATCACCGCAGGCGGTGTGCCTGCCGGTGCCTCTAGGGCGGTCCAGACGGTCATCTCGAAGCCGGCGATGGACTCGCGCACCGCGGGCACGGCAGGCAGCACTGGGCTGCGCCCGGCCGAGGTGGTGGCCAGGGCCTTGGCCTTGCCGGCCTGGATGTTGGGCAAGGCCGAGGTGTCGGCAAAAAGAAAGTCCACCTGCCCGCCCAGCAAGGCCGCCAGCGCGGGCGCAGTGCCGGAAAAAGGTATGTGCGTGGCGTTGGCGGCGGTGAGCTGATTGAGAAAGGCACCGGCCAGATGAGGCAGGCTGCCCGGCCCTGACGACGAGAAATTCATCGCGCCGCCTTTTTGACGCAGCTCGCGCACCACATCGTCGACCGAGTTCAGTCCGCGCTCGGGCCTGACCACCAGGAAGAAGGGGCTGTCAGACAAGATGGCGATCGGTGCAAAGGCGCTCAAGTAGTCGTAGGGCAGTGATTTGAAAATGGCCGGCGCGATCGCATGCTGCGTGGTGCTGAGCAAGAGCGTGTGGCCGTCGGCCGCAGCACGGGCCACGTAGGCGGCGGCGATCGTGGTGCCGGCGCCAGGCCGGTTCTCGACGATCACCGGCTGCCCCCACTCTTGCGAGAGCTCTTTGGCCACCGCACGCGCCACGATGTCGGCGCCGCCGCCAGCCGGATAAGGGTTGACGATGGTCACGCTGCGGCTGGGGAAGGGCGCTTGGGCCAGCGCAGGCCCGCTCATGGCGCACAGCACGGACAGCGCAGCGGCCGCCTTAAAGATCGCTCTGATCATCGTCGTCTCTCCTCTTGGGTTCTGGGTTTGCAGCTGCCCGATTCGATCGAAGCGGCGCTCGGGCTTGGCCGCGCGTGTGAGCCGCGCTTGATGTGTATTTGCCGCGCCCATGGTAGCGTGTGTCCCAGCGGCCCGTCAGGGCAAAGACCTGGGTTTTTGGCGCGGTGCCTAGGTGACAATATCGGGTCTGAAAACCAAGCGATCCCACGATGTACACACCCGAACACTTTCGCGTGCGTGAGCCGGCGGCCCTGCACCGCATCATGACGACCCACCCACTGGGCGTGCTGGTCACCGCCCACGGCGGCGTCCTCGATGCCAACCACCTGCCCTTTGAGTTCGATCCCGAAGGCGGCCCTTTGGGCATGCTGCGGGCGCATGTGGCGCGCGCCAACCCGTTGTGGCAGCAAGGCGATGGGGATGTGCTGGTCATCTTTCGCGGCAAGGAAAGTTACATCTCGCCCAATTGGTACCCGAGCAAGCATGAAACGCATCGTCTCGTTCCGACTTGGAACTACGAGGTCGTGCATGTCCATGGCCGCCTCGTTGTGCGTGACGACGAGAGATACTTGCGCGGCGTGCTCGCGCGCCTGACCCGCACGCACGAGGCGCAGGAGCCCCGGCCCTGGAAGATGGGCGATTCGCCGGCTTCTTACATCGACACCATGCTCGCTGCGGTGGTCGGTATCGAGATCACCATCACCGCCATCGAAGGCAAATCCAAGCTCAGCCAGAACCGCGAGCCGCGCGACGTGCAAGGCGCCGCCGAGACCTTGCGCGAGCGCGGTCAGGCTGAGCTCGCGCAGGCGATGCAAGAGCCGCCGACGCGCTCCGGCGACCGACCCTCGTAGACCCGCCCTCGTAGACCGGCCCGGACTAGGTTCTAGGGTAAACCCCCGACCTGGGTTTGGGGTGGACCTCTAAAATGAAAGCGCTTTCAAATGAGGGGCTTTCATGAAAAAAATCTGCATCGCGCTGCTCGGTGCGCTGATGCTCGGGCAGGCCCTGGCGCAGCGGGTCACCTTGACCGTGGCCGCTTACCCTGCGGTCGACGAGATCGTCAAGGCGGCCTTGGTCGAATGGAAGAAAAAGCATCCGCAGGTCGACGTCAAGGTGGTGGGCCGAGAGTACGCCGACCATCACACGGCCATGACCACGGCCCTGGCCACCTCTTCGGGCTTGCCCGACGTGATGGCCCTCGAATATGGCTACCTGGGTCGTTTTGCGCTCGGCGGTGGGCTCGAAGATCTGGAGCAGGCCCCGTTCTTGGCCGGATCGGCCCTGCCCAAGCTCGTGCCTTTTGCGGTGGCGCAAGGGCGCTCGGGCGCCAGCGGGCTGTCGGCCATGCCCACGGACATTGGCCCTGGCGTGATGTTTTATCGCCAGGATCTGCTGAAAAAAGCCCAGCTGGCCGAGACCGACCTCACCGGCTCCTGGGACGGCTTCATCAGGAGCGGGCAGCAGCTTAAAAAGAGCACGGGCGCTTACTTGGTGGCCCATGCCCGCGACATCAAGGACATCGTCATCCGCGGCAACGTCCCAGCTGGGCAAGGCATTTATTTTGATGCGCAGGGCAAGTCGGTGATCGACAGCGCCGAGCGCTTTCGCAAAGGCTTTGAGTTGGCCCGGCGCATCCGCAGCGAAGGGCTCGATGCCAAGGTCAATGCCTGGTCCAACGAGTGGGGCGAGTCGCTCAAGCGCGGTCAGGTGGCCTCACAGATGATGGGCGCCTGGCTGGGCGGTCATTTGCAGAACTGGCTCGCGCCCAACACTTCGGGCCTGTGGCGCAGCACGGTGCTGCCCGAGCGGGTGGCCATATCCTGGGGCGGCACGTTCTACGCCATCCCCAAGAAGGCGGTGCACAAGGAATTGGCCTGGGACCTGATCAAGCACCTGACGCTCAACCGGTCGCAGCAGGAGATGGCCTTCGAAAAATTCAATGCGTTTCCGGCGCTGATCGAAGCCCACTCGGGCGCCTACTTCGATCAGCCGGTGGCGTTTTTGGGCGGGCAAAAGGCGCGCATCGCCTGGCGTCAGGCTGCCGCCCAGATCAGCCCCACGCGCGTCTTTAAGGCCGATGCGGTGGCCGAGGAGATCGTCAACGCTGAGCTCGATCTGGTGCTGACCAAGGGCAAGTCCATCGATCAAGCCTTGAAAGACGCCCATCAGGCGGCGCAGCGCCGGGCCAGTCGCCTATGAAGCCTTTGGTGGGTCAGGCCCTGGCACCTTATGTGCTGATCAGCCCCTTCATTGGGCTGTTTTTGGTCTTTGGCCTGTTTCCGATCGGCTTTTCGTTTTTCCTGATGTTCCAGATGTGGGACCCGGTGCAGGGCCTGGGCAGCATGAAATTTGTGGGCCTGGACAACTTGGTCTTTGCGCTCGAAGACCCGCTGGTGTGGACCTCGCTGGGCAACACCTTGTGGCTGGCACTCGCCTCGGGCTTGCCCCAGCATGCGGTGGCTATTCCGCTGGCCTACCTGATCAACGAGCGGCTCGGGCGCTGGCGCAACGCGGCCATGGGCGCCTACTTTTTGCCCTACATCACCTCGACCGTGGCCATTGCCATGATGTTCTCGAGCATGTTCTCGACCGACTTTGGCATCGTCAATGCGGCGCTCGACGCGATGGCGCAGTGGCCGCTCATGCAGCAGCTGCTGCCGGCCAGCCGCATCGACTGGATGGGCAGCCCCGAGACCATCAAGCCGGTGATCGCCTTCGTGGTGTTTTGGCGTTACCTGGGCTTTAACATCATCTTGTATGTGGCGGCGATGCAGAGCATCCCACGCGAACTCTATGAGGCTGCGCGCATGGACGGCGCTGGGCCCTGGCAGCAGTTTTTCTTCGTTACGCTGCCGCAACTCAAGCCCATGATGTTCTTTGGGGTGACGCTGACCGTCATTGGCGGGCTGCAACTGTTTGAGGAGCCTTTCATCCTGACGGGCGGCAAAGGTGGAGCCGAGTACTCGGCCATGACCACGGCCATGTACATGTACCGCACCGCTTTCGAGTTCAACGACTTTGGTCTGGCCAGCGCAATTTCCTGGATGCTGTTTCTGGTCATCATGGTGCTGACCTGGGGCACCAACTGGCTCTTCAAAAGCAAGCAGGGCTGACCATGACGCAAGCGACTGAACACAAGAAAGCCACGCTGGGTGTGGGCGCCTGGTTTTTTCTGCTGCTCGGCGCCTTGGTCATGCTCGGGCCGTTTTACCTGATGTTTGTGTTCGCCACGCACTCGCGCACCGAGATCATCAGCGTGCCGCCGCCGCTGTTTTTTGGCGATCAGTTTCTGGCCAACCTCGGCGTGCTGATGGACAAGATTCCGTTTTGGATGAACCTGGGCTGGTCCTTGTACGTTGGCTTGATCGGCACCGCACTGACCTTGCTGTTTTGCTCGATGGCCGGTTGCGCCTTTGCGCTCTATGAGTTTCGTTTCAAGAAGACTCTTTTTGCGCTGGTCATGGCGACCATGCTCGTGCCTTCCTTCCTGGGCATGATTCCCTCATTTTTGATCATGGACGCGCTGGGCTGGATCGACCAGCCGCGCGCGCTCTACCTGCCGGGCGCGGCGCCGGCCATGGGCATCTTTTTGATGCGCCAGTACATTGAATCGGCGATTCCCAAAGAGCTGATCGAGGCGGCGCGCATGGACAACTGCAGCGAACTGCGCATCTACACCAGCGTGGTCGTGCCCTTGCTCGGGCCTGCCTTCGGCACGCTCGGCCTGATCGCCTTTATCGGCTCCTGGAACAACTTCATGGGGCCCTTGGTGGTGATGCGCACCGTCGAGATGTACACCTTTCCGCTGGCGCTGCGCAGCGTGCAAAGCCCGGTGGACACCCAGTGGGGGGCGCTGATGGCCGGTTCGGCCATTGCCGTGATTCCGCTGCTCATCCTTTTCATTTTTTCGTCCAAGCGCCTCATTGAAGGCCTGACTGCAGGAGCTGTGCGTGGGTAAATTACCAAGCGACATCCAATCGCTCATGATCAAGCGATCGGACTTTCCGGCCGGTTTCACCTGGGGCGTGGCCACCTCGTCCTTCCAGATTGAAGGGGCAGGCCAGCAAGATGGGCGCGGCCCCTCCATCTGGGACACCTTCTGCGAGGAGCCCGATCGCATCGCCGATCAGAGCAACGGCTTGGTGGCCTGCGACCACTACAACCGGCTCGAGGCCGATCTGGACCTCATTGCCTCGCTGGGCGTGACGGCTTACCGTTTTTCAGTGGCCTGGCCTCGGGTACAGCCTTTGGGTCATGGGCCCTGGAACGAGGCCGGCTTTGCGTTTTACGAGCGCCTGGTCGATGGCCTGCAGCAACGCGGCATCGAGGCCTATCTCACGCTCTATCACTGGGATTTGCCGCAGGCGCTGCAAGAGCAGGGCGGCTGGAACAACCGCGAGATCTGCCAGCATTTTTGCAACTACGCCTGCGAGGTGGTGCGGCGCCTGGGCGATCGCGTGCACACCATTGCCACCCACAACGAACCCTGGGTTGTGTCGATCTTGGGGCATGAGACCGGCATTTTTGCGCCCGGCCTCAAAGACCGAAAAGTGGCCTACCAAGTGGGCCACCACCTTTTGGTCTCGCACGGGATGGCGGTGCGGGCCATGCGCGAGATGGGCTTTCGCAAGCCGATCGGCATCGTGCTCAACCAGTCGCCCATCTACCCGGCCAGCGATGCGCCCGAAGACGTGGCCAAGGCAAGGCTCGATGACGGCATTGTGGTGCGCTGGTACATGGACCCCTTGTTCAAAGGGGCCTACCCTGCCGACGTGCTGGCCTGGCTGGGCGACGATGCGCCGGTGGTGCAAGCCGGGGACATGGACCTGATCGCCCAGCCGCTGGACTTTATGGGCGTGAACTACTACACCCGCAACTTCTCGTGCGCCAGCCAGACCTGGGATGCCGCCAAGCCTGGCAACCCCTTGACGGAAATGGGCTGGGAAATCTACCCGCCGGGCCTGACGGAGTTGCTGTGCCGCCTGCACAAGGATTACACCTTGCCGGCGGTCTACATCACGGAAAACGGCGGCGCCTTCAAAGACCCGGTGGTCGACGGACGCATCGACGACCG
>CANHBU010000111.1 GCA_947458345.1 Comamonadaceae bacterium | reverse complement strand
TCCAGCACGCCTTGCGCGCTTACACGCCGCGCGATCAGAAGGCCGTCAAAGCCACCGCCCAGACCATGCGGGCGCAGGACGGCCTGGACATCGAGCAGGCGATCACCGAGCTCGGTGTGGGTGAGGCCTTGGTCAGCTTGCTCGATGCCAAGGGCAGGCCCACGCCCACCGAGCGCGCCTTCATCATGCCGCCCGCCAGCCAACTCGGGCCAATCAGCGCCGAGCAGCGCCAGAGCCTGCTGCAGGCGTCTTTGGTGGCCGGCGTCTACGAAAAAACGCTGGACCGCGAATCGGCCTACGAAAAACTCACCGCCGCCAGCGCTCCAGGAAGCGCTCCAGGAAGCGCTCCAGGCAGCGCTGCACCCGCGGCCCCGACTGCAGCGGCCGGCGGCTTGATGGGCGGCCTGAGCGATCTGCTGGTGGGATCGACCGGGCCCCGGGGCGGCCAGCGCGAGGGTCTGGCCCAGACCCTGGTCAAGTCGGTGGTGCGCACCATCGGCAGCTCGGTCGGTCGCGAGATCGTGCGCGGCGTGCTCGGCGGCATGCTGGGCGGGCGGCGGCGCTAAGATTGAGGGCTTGGCTGGCCGCAACGGCCTGGCCACTCGAACCCCGCTCAGGCGGGCCGGTCGCCTCACCCTCGAACCTTCTGACCCACCATGACGCCCCCTGCCCCGGTTACCGTCGTCCAGCACCCGCTGGTGCAGCACAAGCTCACCCTGATGCGGCGCAAGGACGCCAGCACCAACACCTTTCGCCGGCTGCTCAACGAGCTGAGCATGTTGATGGCCTATGAGGTCACGCGCGACATGCCCACCCAAACCATCACCATCGAGACGCCGCTTGAGACCATGGAGTCGCCGGCGATCGACGGCAAAAAACTGGTGTTCGTCTCGATCCTGCGGGCGGGCACCGGTATCCTCGACGGCATGCTCAGCGTGGTGCCCGGCGCTCGCGTCGGGCATATTGGCCTGTACCGCGATCCCAAAACCTTGATGGCCGTCGAGTACTACTTCAAGATGCCTCAAGACATGCACGAGCGCGATGTGGTGGTGGTCGACCCCATGCTGGCCACCGGCAATTCGGCCATCGCCGCGGTAAGCAAAATCCGCGCGCTCAAGCCAAAATCGATCAAGTTTTTATGCCTGCTCACCTGCCCCGAAGGCGTGGCCGCGATGCAGTCGGCCCATCCTGATGTGCCCATCTTCACTGCCGCCATCGACCGCCAGCTCAATGACCACGGCTATATCCTGCCCGGGCTTGGCGATGCCGGCGACCGCATTTTTGGCACCAAATAAGGGCGCCCGCCTGGCACCGCCTTTGCAGGTCCGATCGCGAAGCTTCCACGAATTCACCCCGTTTTCCATCCACCCCCAGCCATAGGAGTTTGCATCCATGACCCGATCGATCCACCCGCGCCGCGCCCTTCTGGCCCTGGCCGCCGCCCTGAGCTTGGCCGCCCCGAGCCTGGGCTGGGCGCAAGCCAAGCTCAAGGTCGCCGCCATCTACACCGTGCCTTTCGAGCAGCAGTGGGTCAGTCGCATCCACAAAGCGCTCAAAGCGGCCGAGGCGCGCGGCGAGATCGAATACAAGGCCACCGAAAACGTCAGCAACGCCGACTACGAGCGCGTCATGCGTGAGTACGCCACGGGCGGCAACCAACTGATCGTTGGCGAGTCTTTTGCCGTCGAGGCCGCCGCACGCAAGGTGGCCAAGGACTTCCCCAAGACGTCCTTCCTGATGGGATCGTCGGGCAAGCCGCAGGCGCCCAATTTCAGCGTTTTTGACAACTACATCCAAGAGCCAGCCTACCTGAGCGGCATGATCGCCGGCGGCATGAGCAAGACCAACAAAATCGGCATGGTCGGTGGCTTTCCCATCCCCGAAGTCAACCGCCTGATGAACGCCTTCATGGCCGGTGCCAAGGAAACCAACCCCAAGGTGGAATTTACGGTCACCTTTATCAACAGCTGGTTCGACCCGCCCAAGGCCAAGGAGGCCGCTTTTGCGATGATCGACAAAGGCGCCGACGTGATGTATGCCGAGCGCTTTGGTGTCTCGGATGCGGCCAAGGAAAGGGGCAAGCTGGCCATCGGCAACGTGGTCGACACCCAGCCGCAGTACCCCGACACAGTGGTCGTCTCGGCGCTTTGGCACATGGAGCCGACGATTGATGCGGCCCTCAAGCGCGTCAAGGCCGGCCAGTTCAAGGCCGAAGACTATGGCCAGTACTCGATGATGAAGCACAAGGGCTCCGAGCTGTCGCCGCTGGGCACCTTCGAGAAGAAGATTCCGGCCGATATCGTGGCCAAGATGCGCGCCAAGGAAAAGGCCATCGCCGATGGCAAGTTCGCCGTCAAGGTGAACGACGCCCAGCCCAAGTCGACGGCCAAGTAAGCTTGGCCAAGGGGCTCACACGGGCTCGGCCATGACCGAGCCCGTCCTGCAGATCCAGGACGTCACCAAGCGCTTCGGGCGCTTGGTGGCCAATGACCGCATCTCGCTGACCCTGCATGCCGGTCAGGTGCTGGCGCTGCTGGGCGAAAACGGCGCGGGCAAGTCAACCCTGGTGTCGATCCTGTTCGGACATTACAGCGCCGACGAGGGCCGCATCGTCGTCTTTGGCAAGCCGCTGCCGGGCGGACAGCCGCGCGCTGCGCTGCGCGCCGGGATCGGCATGGTGCACCAGCATTTCACGCTGGCCGACAACCTGAGCGTGCTCGACAACATCATGCTGGGCACCGAGCCGCTGTGGCAGCCGTTTTCGCGCCGCGCGCCGGCGCGCCGGCACCTGCTCGAAGTGGCGCAGCGCTTCGGTCTGAGTGTCGATCCCGATGCCCGGGTCGGCAGCCTCTCGGTGGGGCAAAAGCAGCGCGTCGAAATCCTCAAGGCGCTCTACCGCGGCGCCCGTATTCTCATCTTGGACGAGCCCACGGCCGTGCTGACCCCAGCCGAGAGCCAGGCGCTGTTTACCACCTTGCGCCAAATGGTCGAGCGCGGGCTGTCCATCATCTTCATCAGCCACAAGCTAGGCGAGGTTCTGCGCGTGTCTGACCAGATTGCGGTGCTGCGAGCCGGCAAGCTCGTGGCGCAGGCCGCCGCAAGCCAAACCCACGAGGCCGAGCTGGCCCGTTGGATGGTCGGCCAGGATGTCGAGCCGCCCAAGCGCCGCCAGAGCACCGCGCGCGCTGGCCTGGTCTGCCGCCTGGTCGACGTGAGCACCGATGAGCGCTCGCGCGAATGCCTGCGCTCGGTGAGCCTGCAGCTGCACGCCGGTGAGATCGTTGCCATCGCCGGCGTTTCGGGCAACGGGCAGCTGGCGCTGGCCGAGTTGCTGTGCGGCATGCGGGCCGCCCGGCACGGCCAGGTTCTGCTGATGGAGCAAGCCATGCCAGCGAGCAGTGCGCACTGGCTGGCCCAGGGCGTCGCCCGTATTCCCGAAGACCGGCACGCGCTGGGCCTGGTCGGCGATTTGACCGTCTGGGAAAACGCTGTTTCCGAAAACTTGCGCAGCCCCGCGTTTTCGCGCGGGATGTGGATTCGTGGCAAAGCCGCAAGAGCCCATGCCCAGGCCATCGTGGAGGCCTTTGATGTGCGTGGCGCCGGACTGCACGCGCCGGCCCGGGCCCTGTCGGGCGGCAATATGCAAAAACTCATACTCGGCCGCGCGCTGCTGCGCCCAAGCGGCGGGCCCGCGCCCGTGCCGCGGCTGATCGTGGCGCATCAGCCCACCTGGGGCCTGGACATCGGCGCCGTGGCCTACGTGCAGTCGCGCCTGCTTGACGCGCGCGACGCGGGTGCGGCCGTGATCTTGATCTCGGACGATCTCGACGAAGTGCTGACTTTGGGCGACCGAGTCGCCGTCATGCAAGGCGGGCGCATGACCCCGGCGCGGCCGGTGGAGCAATGGAGCCGCGAATCAATCGGACTGGCCATGACCGGCCAGCAGCCCGCCCATGCGGTTTGAACGCCGTCACGAGCCCTCGGCCATGGCCTGGCTGCTGGCGCCACTGGCTGCGGTGGCCGTCACCTTGCTCGTGAGCTCCCTGCTGGTGCTGTGGGCCGGCGCGCCGCTGGCCCAAACCTATGGCCTGCTGTTTAAAGGCGCGTTTGGCTCCGTCTTTGCGCTGACCGAAACCCTGACAAGGGCTGTGCCGCTGATGCTCACCGGGCTGGCCTGCGCCGTGGCCTTTCGGGCGCGGCTCTTTAACATCGGCGCCGAGGGTCAGTTGTACGCCGGCGCGCTGGCGGCCGTGATGGTCGGCGGCATGCATGGCGGCGAGGGCTGGGCGCTGCCACCGGCACTGCTGTTCATTTTGATGATCGCCGCCTCGGCCCTGGCCGGCGGCCTGTTGCTGCTGGGCCCGGCCCTGCTCAAGAGCCGGCTCGGCGTCGACGAGGTGGTCACCACCTTGCTGCTCAATTTCATCGTCCTGCTGTTCGTCTCGCTCATGCTCGATGGCCCCATGAAGGACCCGACGGCCATGGGCTGGCCGCAGAGCGTGGCGCTGCAAAGCGAGCTCGAACTGGGCAAGCTCATCGAGCAAACGCGCTTGCACACCGGCCTGCTCGGCGCGCTGGCGCTGGCACTGGGGCTGTGGCTGCTGCTCAAGCACGGTTTGACCGGATTTGACATCCGCGCCCTGGGCGCCAACGCCCGCGCGGCCGCCTTTGTGGGGGTGCCCGTCACCGGCACCCTGGTGCGGGTGGCTTTGCTCTCGGGCGGGCTGGCCGGCATGGCCGGCGCGATCGAGGTCGCGGGCCGCACCAGCTATGTAACGCTGGACATGTCGCCGGGCTACGGCTACAGCGGCGTGGTCATTGCCATGCTCGCCGGTTTGCATCCGTTGGGCGTGATCGCAGCAGCGGTCTTTGTGGCCGGGGTGCTCGTGGGCGCCGACAGCATGAGCCGGGCCATCGGCGTGCCCACCTACCTGGCCGATGTGATCGTGGCCGCCTCGCTCATGGCGGTGCTCGTGGCTGCCTGGGCCACGCAATACCGCCTGGTTCGCAGCGGAGCCGGTCATGGCTGAGCTGCTCGAGACCCTGGGCAGCGCCCCGCTGTGGATTGCGGTGCTGCGCATTGCCACGCCGCTGATTTTGGGCACCCTGGGGGTGCTGCTGTGCGAACGCGCCGGCGTGCTCAACCTGGGTATCGAGGGCATCATGGTGGCCGGTGCCTTCAGCGGCTGGCTGGCCGTCTACCTGGGCGCGCCGCTTTGGGCCGGCGTGGCGGTGGCAGCGCTTGTGGGCGCCGTCTTTGGCCTGCTGCATGCCCTGCTGACCATCGGCCTGGCCCTGTCGCAGCACGTGGCCGGCCTGGGCATCACCATGCTGGCCACGGCGCTGAGCTACTTTGGCTACCGCGTGAGCTTTCCGAAGGTGGAGACCCCGCCTACGATCACCCCGTTTGCGCCCATGCAGTGGCTCGAGGGCGCCGGCCTGCACATCCTGGCAGCGCAAACGCCCCTGACCCTGCTGGCCCTGCTGCTGGTGCCGCTGTTGGCCTGGCTGCTCTACCGCACCCCGCTGGGTTTGGCCATCCGCATGGTCGGCGAAAACCCGCAGGCCGCCGAAGGCCAGGGCATCTCGGTGCTGACGGTTCGCACGGCCGCCGTGGTGCTCGGCTCAGCCCTCATGGGCGTGGCCGGCGCCTTCCTGACGCTGTCGGCTTTCAACGCCTTTTTCTTCAACATGATCAACGGCCGCGGCTGGATCTGCGTGGCCCTGGTGGTGTTTGCCTCATGGCGACCGGGTAAGGCCCTGATCGGCGCGCTGCTGTTCGCCTTTTTCGACGCACTTCAGCTGCGCCTGCAAGGCGCAGCCGATGCACTGCTGCCCTACCAGCTCTACCTGATGCTGCCCTACGCCTTGTCCATTCTGGCCCTGATCTTGGTCGCCCGCAAAGCCGCCTATCCGCAGGCGCTCATGAAGCCCTATCGCAAGGGCGAGCGCTGACCCCACCCAAGGAGGAGCCCCCATGCTCGATCTGCTCGTCAAAAATGCCAGCTTGCCCGATGGACGGCGCGCCATGTCGGTGGCGGTCCAAGACGGACGCATCGTGGCCGTCGAGCCAGGCCTGCAAGCCCAGGCGCACGAGACCATCGATGCCCAAGGTCTGCTGCTGTCGCCGCCCTTCGTGGACGCCCACTTCCACATGGACGCCACGCTGAGCTACGGCTTGCCGCGCGTGAACCAAAGCGGCACCTTGCTCGAAGGCATTGCCCTGTGGGGCGAGCTCAAGCCACAGCTGAGCCAAGAGGCGCTGATCGAGCGTGCACTGGCCTACTGCGACTGGGCCGTCGCCAAAGGTCTGCTGGCCATCCGCACGCACGTCGATGTGTGCGATCCGCGCCTGCTGGCGGTGCAGGCCCTGCTGCACGTGCGCCAGCAGGTCGCGCCTTATCTGGACCTGCAACTGGTGGCTTTTCCGCAGGATGGGGTGCTGCGCGACCCGCACGCCCTGGGCAATTTGCGACGGGCGCTCGACATGGGGGTCGACGT
>CANHBU010000110.1 GCA_947458345.1 Comamonadaceae bacterium | reverse complement strand
CGAGGCGGTCAACACCTCCTTGCGTGCCGCCTTCGAGGACGAGGCTGCGCGCGCGGTGGTGTTGCTGATCAACTCCCCTGGCGGCAGCCCGGTGCAGGCCGGCATGATGAATGACGAAATCCTGCGTCTCAAAGCCAAGCACAAGAAGCCGGTGTACGCCGTGGTTGAAGAAACCTGTGCATCGGCTGCTTATTACATCGCCGTGGCGGCCGACGAGATTTACGTGGACAAGGCCAGCATTGTGGGCAGCATCGGCGTGCTGATGGATGGCTTTGGTTTCACCGGCCTGATGGACAAGCTCGGCGTGGAGCGTCGCTTGCTGACCGCGGGTGACAACAAGGGTTTTCTCGATCCTTTTAGCAACCAGAGTGAGCGCCAGCGCGCTTATGCGCAGACCATGCTCAATCAGATTCACCAGCAGTTCATCACGGTGGTGAAAAACGGCCGTGGTGACCGGCTCAAGGAAACGCCGGAGATGTTCAGCGGCTTGTTCTGGAGCGGTCAGCAAGCGGTTTCGCTGGGGCTGGCAGACCAGTTCGGTTCGCTTGAATTTGTTGCACGCGAGGTCGTCAAGACCGAAGACATCAGCGACTACACGCGCCGCGAAAACGTGGCCGAACGCCTGGTCAAGCGTTTTGGTGCAGCGCTTGGCGAAGGCGCTATGAAAGCGGCACTGCGCAGCGCCCCGGCGATTCGCTAAAGTCGGCAGGCCTTAGCGCCCGATGCAAAACACCGCGGGCAGGCCCAGCGGTGGCGCCGGTTTCTCATCACGCCGGCTTTTCCAGGCGCTGACCAGCGCGCTGCGTGACCAGGCTGCCTCCAGCGTGAGGCCGCAGCTCAGCGCAAGCCGCGTGTTGCCATTCATGGTTTGCAGCAAAGCGCTCAGCAAGGCTGTGTTGCGGTAGGGCGTTTCAATGAAAATTTGCGTTTGCCCTGTTTTCAGGGCCAGCGATTCGAGCTCGCGGATCCGCTGCGTGCGTTCACCCGCGTCTTGCGGCAAGTAGCCGACAAAGGCAAAGTTCTGTCCGTTCAGACCGCTGGCCGCCAGCGCCAGCATGAGGGAGACGGGCCCGGTCAGGGGGGCCACCGGCAGGCCCAGTTCGTGCGCGGCCCGCACCACTGACGCGCCCGGGTCGGCTATGGCCGGCATGCCCGCTTCAGACACCAGGCCCATGTCCTGCCCCGCCAGAGCGGGCGCGAGCAGTGCGCGTGCATCGAACCGCCCGTCGTGGTCACCTTTTTTGTGCAGCTCGCGCGGCAGCTCCTGAATCTGCAGCGCCTGGATCGGCAAGGCCAAGCGGTGGCACGCATCGATGCGCTTGAGATAGGCGCGCGTGCTGCGGGCGTTTTCGCTGATCCAGTGGCTCAGGCGGGCCGCCACCGCCAGCGTGCCCTCAGGCATGACCTCTTGCAGGGGCGTCTGCGGCTCGCAGCCAAAGTCCAGCGGCGAGGGCACCAGGTAGAGCGTGCCGCGACTCAACGGGCGGGCCTCAAGGCAGGTTTGCCCAGCCGGCCTGGCGCAGCAGGCGGCAGGTGCGGATCAGGGGCAGGCCGATTAGAGCGGTGGGATCGTCACTGTCGATCGCATCCAGCAGCGCAATGCCCAAGCCCTCGCTCTTGGCGCTGCCGGCACAGTCGTAGGGCTGTTCCGCGCGCAAGTAGCGTTCGATCTCCTCATCGGCCAGATCCCGAAATTGCACCCGCACCTGTGCCAGCTCCTGCAGCACCAGGCCCGGCGCGACCAGCGCCACCGCCGTCTGAAAAATCACCTCGCGTCCCCGCATGGCACGCAGCTGCGCCACCGCCTTGTCGTGGTCGCCCGGTTTGCCCAGGCACTGGCCCTGCAAGTCAGCCACCTGGTCCGAGCCGATCACCAGCGCCTGCGGATGCAGCCGCGCCACCGCCTGCGCCTTGGCCAGTGCCAGGCGCTGCGCGAGCACGGCGGGTGCCTCCGCCGGCAGCGGCGTTTCGTCGACTTCAGGGGCCACGGTGCTGAAGTTCAGCCTCAGGCGCTCGAGCAACTCGCGCCGGTAGCGCGAGGTTGACGCCAAGATCAGCGGGCGTTGCGCACTGGGGGCAAGCGGGTCCATGGCATGATTGTCTTACACTGCCGGCCATGGCCCTGGATCCTTCTGCGCGTGTACTTAACCTGCCGGCCGTGGCGCCCCAAGGCCTGAGCCTGGCCGGTCAGACCGAGGTCGGTGAGCTCGGCCGGCTGCTCGAGGAGCTCGAAGTCTGCCCCGCCCCGCCGATTGCCTGGCAGGCACAACTGCAGTGGCGCCAAGCGGCAGGGGCGAGCGCCCAACTGTGGTTGCATCTGCAGGCCCAGGCCCAGTTGCCTTTGGGCTGCCAGCGCTGTCTCGCGCCGGTGCTCGAGACGGTCCAGATCGATCGCTGGTTTCGCTTTGTCGAAAGCGAGGAGGTGGCGCTGGCCGAAGACGACGACTGCGAGGAAGACCTGCTGGTGATGCAGTCGCAGTTCGACCTGCTCAATTTGCTCGAAGACGAGCTCTTGCTTGATTTGCCCCTGGTGCCCATGCACGAGACCTGCCCCGACAGCTCCCCCGTGCTCGATCGGCCGAGCAAGAAGCCCAATCCTTTTGGGGTGCTGGCTGGGCTCAAGAACAAGTCCCCCTAAGCCAAGACGCCCTGAATCGGGGCGGCGCACTGGGCTGGGGCGGCCGATGCACGGTCTGCGTACGGCCTTCGTGCGATCTCGCTTGGCCCCAGATCAGGGGGCGGGCTATAATCTTGGTTTTCGCGCTTTGGGCTGAGGTGATTCCCAGCCTTGGCGGCGGGGCGAGCGTTGAGGCAAGGGTGGCGGCAAGGCCGTCTGGGTCTAAATGTGGGTCTGGGTGTGGCGGCAGCGCCTTGCCTCTGGGCCGTACAGCGCCTCGAGCCTTCCAAGCGCAGATTTTCAACCACCGATCACTGAAGGAGCGGACCATGGCCGTTCAGCAAAACAAAAAGTCACCGTCCAAGCGCGGCATGCACCGCTCGCACAACGCGCTGAGCGTGCCTGGCATCGCGGTCGAGCCGACCACCGGTGAGACGCACCTGCGCCATCACATCAGCCCCAACGGTTTTTACCGCGGTCGCAAGGTTCTCAAGACCAAGTCCGAAGCCTGATTGATCTGGCAGATTCAAGGCCCGCACTGACCCTGCGGGCCTTTGTTTTGTCTGCCGTCAATGTTTTGCACCGGCGCGAAGAAATGATCCGCATTGCTGTGGACGTGATGGGCGGGGACTGGGGTGCCCCAGTGACGCTCGCGGCGTGCCTGAGTTTTCTTCAAAAGCACGAGCAGGTTTGTCTCGTGCTGGTCGGTCTGCCCGAGGCCATGCAAGCCCAGCCTGCCTGGGCCTCATTGGCCGGTCACCCGCGTTGTCAGGCGGTGGCCGCGCAGGAGGTGGTCGGCATGGACGATCCGATTGAGATCGCCTTGCGCCGCAAGAAAAACTCCTCGATGCGCCTGGCCATCGAGCAGGTCAAGGACGGTCGGGCTGATGTGGCCTTGTCGGCCGGCAACACCGGCGCGCTGATGGCCATTGCCCGCTATGTGCTCAAAACCCTGGACGGCATTGACCGCCCGGCCATCGCCACGCAGCTGCCCAATGCCTCGGGCGGGGCGACCACCGTGCTCGATCTCGGCGCCAATGTGGACTGCAGCCCCGAGCACCTGCTGCAGTTTGCGGTCATGGGCTCGGCCCTGGTGTCGGCAACGTCGGGTCGGGAATCGCCCACTGTCGGCTTGCTCAATATTGGCGAAGAAGTGATCAAAGGCAGCGAAGTCATCAAAAAAGCTGGCGATTTGCTTCGATCTGCTGCCAATTTGGGCCATTTGAATTTTTATGGGAATGTCGAAGGCAACGATGTTTTCAAGGGGACGACCGATATCGTGGTCTGCGACGGTTTCGTCGGGAATGTGGCCCTGAAAGCCAGTGAAGGCTTGGCGAAAATGATCGGGGACTTTATCAAGGAAGAGTTTTCTCGCAATATCTTCACGAAAATTGCGGCTATCGTTGCTCTTCCTGTTTTAAATTCGTTTAAAAAACGAGTTGACCATCGTCGATACAACGGCGCGGCTTTGCTTGGACTTCGCGGTCTGGTGTTCAAGAGCCATGGGTCGGCCGATGAGTTGGCCTTCGAGGCAGCCTTGTCTCGGGCTTATGATGCGGCTCAGCACGGTCTGCTCGACAAGGTGCGCCAGCGCATCGCACATGCTGCAGCTTTGCTCGATGCGCCCGCAGCAGCTGAGCCGGCGGATGCGGCGCTTGGGGCCTGAGTCAACTGGTACCGAACTTCTCCTGATGAGATCCCCCCGACTGAGTACAGAGCCAAACGCATGAGCCGTTTTTGTCGTATCACGGGCACGGGCAGCTGCCTGCCACCACGCCGCCTGAGCAATGCGGACTTGGCCGTCGAGCTGGCCGCGCAGGGCATTGAGACCTCGGACGAGTGGATCGTCGAGCGCACCGGCATTCGGGCACGCCACTTTGTCGACGCAGGGGTCGGCAGCAGCGACCTGGCCGCCCAGGCCGCCCGGCAGGCGCTGGCCGCAGCCGGCAGGCAGGCGCAAGAGGTCGATCTGATCATCGTGGCGACCTCCACACCTGACATGGTGTTTCCTTCGACGGCGACCATGGTGCAGCACAAATTGGGCATCGCGGGTTGCCCTGCTTTTGATGTTCAAGCGGTGTGCAGCGGCTTTGTGTATGCCCTGACGGTGGCCGATGCCATGATTCGCGCCGGCTCGGTGCAGACGGCGCTGGTCATTGGTGCCGAGGTCTTTAGCCGCATCCTGGACTTCAAGGACCGCACGACCTGCGTCTTGTTTGGCGACGGTGCGGGGGCGGTGGTGCTGGAGGCGGCCGATCAGCCCGGCATCTTGGCCACCGACATTCATGCCGATGGCAAGCACCGCGACATTCTTTGCGTGCCCGGTCATGTCTCTGGCGGCTCGGTCCTGGGCGATCCGGTGCTCAAGATGGACGGGCAGGCGGTGTTCAAGCTGGCCGTCGGCGTGCTCGAAGACACCGCCCGCGCCAGCCTGGCCAAGGCCGGTTTGCAGGACACCGACATTGACTGGCTGATTCCGCACCAGGCCAACATCCGCATCATGCAGAGCACAGCCCGCAAGCTCAAGATGCCACTGGACAAGGTGGTGGTGACGGTCGACCAGCATGGCAACACCTCGGCCGCCTCCATTCCCCTGGCCCTCGACGTCGCGGTGCGCGACGGGCGCATCCAGCCCGGGCAGATCCTCATGCTTGAGGGTGTGGGCGGTGGCTTTACCTGGGGGTCGGTCCTGCTCAAGTACTGAGATCCTTAGCACTGTCCCGTATTGATTCATCTCTAACCCAGCCCATGACGACATTTGCATTTGTATTTCCAGGCCAAGGCTCGCAATCGGTAGGCATGCTTGAGGCCTGGGGCGACCACCCGGCCGTGCGCCAGACCCTGCAAGAGGCCAGCGACGCCCTGGGTGAGGACCTGGGTCAACTCATTAAAGAAGGCCCCAAGGAAGCCCTGGCGCTGACCACCAACACCCAGCCCGTGATGCTGGTGGCCGGCGTGGCCGCCTACCGGGCCTGGCTGGCCGAGGGCGGAGCGCCGCCGGCTGTGGTGGCCGGTCACTCGCTGGGTGAGTACAGCGCTTTGGTCGCCGCCGGCGTGCTGACCCTGGCGCAGGCTACGCCGCTGGTGCGACTGCGTGCGGCAGCCATGCAAGAAGCCGTGCCGGTGGGGGTGGGCGCGATGGCGGCCATCTTGGGTCTGGATGCGGCCAAGGTGATAGAAGGCTGTGCCCAGGCGCAAGCGAGTTTCGACGCGGGCAGTGCCGAGGTGGTCGAGGCGGTGAACTTCAATGATGCCGCGCAGACGGTGATCGCCGGCAGCAAGGCCGCTGTTGATAAGGCCTGCGAGGTGCTCAAGGGCCTGGGCGCCAAGCGTGCCTTGCCGCTGCCGGTATCGGCGCCATTTCACTCCAGCTTGATGAGGCCGGCGGCCGAGAAGCTGCGTGAAAAACTGGCCACCCTGACCCTGGGCTCGCCCCAGATCCCGGTGGTCAACAACATCGACGTGGCGTTGGAGTCCGATGCCGATCGCATTCGCGATGCCTTGTACCGCCAGGCTTTTGGCCCGGTGCGCTGGGTCGAGTGCGTGCAGGCCATCAAAGCGCGCGGCGTCAGCCATTTGGTCGAATGCGGCCCCGGCAAGGTGCTGGCCGGCATGTGCAAGCGCATCGACGCGGAACTGACCGGCATGGCCTTGTACGATCCGGCCACCCTGGCTGAAGTCAAAGGAGCGCTCGCATCATGAGTGACAAGCAAGTGGCTCTGGTCACCGGAGCGTCTCGCGGCATCGGGGCGGCCATCGCGGGCCAGTTGGCGCAAGACGGATTCATCGTCATTGGTACCGCCACATCCGATGAGGGCGCCGCCCGAATCAGTCAGGCGCTGGCCGCCCACGCCGGCAGCCGTGGCGCCATGCTCAATGTCAATGACGCGGCCGCTT
>CANHBU010000109.1 GCA_947458345.1 Comamonadaceae bacterium | reverse complement strand
GCCACCGGCACCATCGGCACCGGTCAGGTGGTTCGCTCGGCTGCCGACGGGCAAACCCTGCTCGTGTCCTCGCTGGGTCCCTTCGTGATTGCGCCGCACCTGATCAAGGCGCCGTATGACGCGCTCAAGGAGCTCGACTACATCTCGGTGGCGGTGCAAGCCCCCAATGTGTTGGTGGTGCCGGCAGCTTCGCCGCACAAGTCGCTGGCCGATGTGATCGCCTTCACCCGCTCCCAGCCCAACAAGATGACCTTTGCCTCATCGGGCAACGGCAGCAGCGACCACCTCACGGCCGAGCTGTTTTGGCAGCAAACCGGCACCACCGGCATCCATGTGCCCTACAAAGGCGGCGGGCCGGTCATGAACGACCTGCTGGGCAACCAGGTCGATTCGTCCTTCATGAATATCAACACCGCCATGCCGCAAATTCTGGCCGGCAAGCTGCGCCCGCTGGCCATCACCAGCGCCCGCCGCTCGGGGCTGCTGCCCAATGTGCCCACGCTAGAAGAGTCGGGCATCAAGGAGGCCAATGTCTACTCCTGGCAGGCCATCGCCGGCCCCCGCGGTCTGCCGGCCGATGTCAAGGCCCGGCTGCACGCAGCGATTGCATCGAGCCTGAACGATCCGCAGGTCAGGCCCAGGCTGCTCGAGCTGGGCTTTGAAATCGTGGCCAGTACGCCCGAGCAGTTCACCGCTTATCAGGCTGCCGAATTTGCGCGCTGGAAGCGACTGATCGAGTCACGCAACATCAAGGCCGACTAAAGGCACATCACTGCGGTCCTGGCCGATCGGGCACTGCGCCTGCCCGTCATCGGACGCCTGCCGCTGCTCGCGGCGCAGCTTGTCGCTCAGGCCGCAGCCCGGCGCATTGCAGGCGATCAGGCACCAATGCGCCCCGGCAGGGATGCCCGCCAGCCGCATGGGCGGCCGTTCGGGCCGGGCGGCCGTTGGGGCCAGGTGGCAGTTCGGGCCAGGTGGCGCTTTCGGCCTAAAGGGGTAGCGCCCCAGCCAGAGCCGCTGGGCTCAATAGAATCGGCCCGTCCCTGACCTTCAGCCGATCCAAAAGGAACTTCGATGACCTATCGCTCAGCGATTTTGACCCTGGCCTTGAGCTTGCTGGCCGCTCTGGGGCATGCGCAGACAAGCAGTGACTGGCCCAGCCGGGCAGTTCGGGTGATCGTGCCCTACCCCGCCGGCGGCGGCGTCGATGTGCTGGCCAGGGCGCTGGCGCAAAAACTGCAAGAGCGCTGGCAGCAGCCGGTGACCGTGGACAACCGCCCTGGCGCCAATACCCTGGTCGGCACCGAGATGGTGGCCCGCTCCAACGACGGCCACACGCTGCTGCTGACCACGGACGCCACCTTCACCATCAACCCGCACCTGTACAACAAGCTGCCCTACGACTTCGAACGCGATTTCGCGCCGATCTCGCGCATGGTCTCCTTTAGCCAGCTGCTGGTGGCCTCGGCCAACCTGCCGGCCAACACCTTGCCCGAACTGGTGGCCTTGGCGCGCAAGCAACCGGGCCAACTCTCCTATGCCTCCTATGGCGCTGGCAGCCAGCCGCAGCTGGCCACCGAGATGCTCAAGCAAAAAGCGGGTATCTTCATCGTGCACATTCCCTACCGCGGCATTCCGCAGGCCGTCAGCGCCGTGGTCAGCGGCGAGATCCCGCTGACCTGGGCGGGCATCCCCTCGGCCCGCCCGCACCTGCAAAGCAAACGCATGAAGGCCCTGGCCTACGGCGGCAAGACCCGCCACCCCGCCTTCCCCGACGTGCCCACCGTGACCGAGCTGGGCTATCCGGAGGTCGATGCCAATGTTTGGGTTGGCCTGCTCGCACCGATTGCCATGCCTGCGGCCACGGTCGAGCGCATCGGCCGCGATGTGGCAAGCATCCTGCGCGAGCCGGCTTTCAAAGAGCGTGAGATCGACGGCAAGGGCTACGACCTGATCGCAGGTGACGGGCGCGAGCTGGCCCGCCACATCCGCCAGGAGCTGGGCACACGCGCCGGCCCGATCCGCTACTCGGGCGCCAAGGTTGACTGAGCCGGCGCCCGCGCGCCCGGATGGCGAGCAGACGGGCGCGCAGACGGGCGTGCGAACGGGTGTTCAGACGGGCGCCGAGACCAACCGCTCGGTGCTGCTGCTGTCGCTGGCCTGCTGCGCGAGCATGATGAGCCAGCGCATCTGCGATGCCATGCTGCCCGAGCTGTCGCGCCAGTTCGACACCACACTGGCCGCCGCAGCGCAGGTCGTCTCGCTCTTCGCGGTGACCTATGGCCTGGCGCAGTTCTTTTATGGCGCGCTCGGCGACCGCCACGGCAAGTTTCGCGTGGTGACCTACACCACACTGGCCTGCGGCCTGGGTAACGCTCTGGCGGTGCTGGCCGGCAGCCTGGAGGCCCTGGTCATGGCCCGTGTGGTGGCGGCGGCCTTTGCCGCCGCCATCATTCCGATGTCATTGGCCTGGACCGGCGATGCGGTGCCCTACCAGAGGCGCCAAGAAACCCTGGCCCGGGTGGGCCTGGGCACCACCAGCGGCATCTTCACCGGGCAGTTGCTCGGCGGACTGCTCAGCGACACCGTCGGCTGGCGCTGGGCCTTCGTGGTGATGACCGTGTTGTTTCTGGCCGTCGGCTGGCTGCTCTACCGCAACTGGCAAGCGCAGCAGCGATCGGGCACGCTCAAGCCCGTGTCCGATCCGAGCGCCCCGGGCATGGTCGAGCAGACCATGGCGCTGATGCGCCAGAGCTGGGTGCGCAAAATCATTGGCCTGGGCGTGCTGCAAGGCGCCGGCGGCTTTGGCATGCTGGCCATCGTGGCCTCGCACCTGCACCTGCAGCACGGCCTGTCGCTGGCCAGCGCCGGCTCGGTGGTCTCCCTCATGGGCCTCGGCGGCGTGCTCTACATGGTCGTGGCCCGGCACGTCATTAGGCTGCTCGGCGAGCGCGGCATGGTTTTGGTGGGCGGGATCGGCGTGGCACTGGCCTTGCTGGCTGTGGCCTGGAGCCCGTCGTGGCCGGCCATCGCCTTGTCCATGCTGCTGGGCGGATTTGCGTTTTTCATGCTGCACAACACCCTGCAAACCCTGGCCACCCAGATGGCCCCCGAGAGCCGCGGCATGGCGGTTTCGCTGTTTGCCACCGCCTTGTTCATGGGCCAGGCGCTGGGCGTACTGCTGGCCAGCTCGCTCATGGACCCGCTGGGCTCGAGCGTGGTGATCAGTGGCGGGGCGCTGGTCATGGCCGGCGTGGGGCTGACGCTGCATGTGCAGCTGCGCAAGCGCCACCGGCTGGCCGCAAAGGCCTGAGGCGGGCGGCCTGGGCCGCGCGCAGGCGTGGCTCAGTCACGCCGCAGGCTTGCGCGCACCGTTTGACCGACGGCCAGCTCCTGATCAAAGCCCTCGAGCACCATGAGGTTGACGCCGAACGTAATGGCACCATTGACTCGCGCATCGCGGCGGTAAGCGCGCAGCGCCGGCAGCACGGCCGAGCCGGTTTGGGCCGTTTGCGGATCGACCTCGACCATTTGGCAGCGGGTGCAAGGCTTGGCCGACTTGAGCCTGATCAGGCCTTGGCCGGTCTCGATGTGCAGCTCGTCGGCCCGGTCTTCGTCGTGCGCACCCCAAGCCTGCGCATCGCCGGCCGACAGCACGATATTGGGCCGAAAGCGCAAGATGTCCACCGGCCCCGCAGCTTGCAAGCGCTCGTTAAGTCCATCGACCGAGGGCTGGCTTAGCAGCATCAGGGGAAAGCCGTCGCTGAACGGGTTGAGCACCGTCTGCCCGCCCGTCCAGCGCCGCTCTGAAGGCCGCTCGAACTGCGGATCAAAGCGCACCAGGCGAGCGCGGCAGCCCAGGAAATCGCTGAACCACTGCGCCGCCAACTCACCCATGTCCCAGGCATCGATCGGCTCATCCCAGAGCGAGACCTTCATGGCCTGCTCGACCCCGTCCAGGCTCAGGTGCAAGGCCAGCATGCCCGGCGCGCGCAGCACCAGGTCCGACAGCCGCAACTGCGGCTGCACCAGCGCCAGTCGGGGGTATTGGCGCTGCGACAGGAACTGCCCGCGCTCGTCGACGACCATCCAGGCGCGGTCGAGATCGAGCCCCTGATCGGTCAGCAAGGCGCGCTTGAGCAGCACGGGCGCGCAGGACTTGACCGGGTAGATGATCAGCTGGGAAATGACGGCTTGCAGGGGCGAGGTCGATGAAGTCATGGCGTTCCTTCGTTTCCTTTTGTAAGGTGCATGGGCGCCATTTTCACTGTGTTTCTACAATGGGGCATGAGCGAAAAATTCGATGTGTGCATCCGCGGCGACGGCGTGGTCGGCCGCAGCCTGGCGCTGCTGCTGGCACGCCAGCGGCTGCGGGTGGCGCTGTGTTCTGCCAGCGCAGGCGCCTCAACCGAGGCGCCCAAGGCGCTCGATCTGCGGGCCTATGCCCTCAACCAGGCCTCGCGCAAGCTGCTCGAGAGCCTGCGCGTCTGGCCCGGCGAGGTCACCCCAGTCAGCGCCATGCAGGTCTGGGGCGATGAAGGCGGCCGCATTGCCTTCAAGCCGCCTGCGGGCCACGAGGAGCTCGCCTGGCTGGTCGAGGCCGATGCGCTGCAAGAAACCTTGGCGCAGGCCCTGCGCTTTGCGCCCGAGGTGCACCGCCTCGATCAAGCGGGCGAGGTATCGGCCAAACTGACCGTGGTGTGCGAGGGCCGCGCCAGCAGCAGCCGCAAGCCGCTGGGCGTGAACTGGCAGGCACGGCCTTATGCCCAAAAAGCATTGGCGGCGCGTCTGCGCAGCGAGCAAGCCCACGGCGGCGTGGCGCGCCAGTGGTTTTGCGGTCCGGACATCCTGGCCTTGCTGCCCACCGGCGGCGCGCAGGGCCGAGACCTGGCGCTGGTCTGGTCGACTCCAACGGCGCGCGCCCAAGAACTGCTGGCGCTGGAGGCCGCCGATTTCGAGCGCAGCTTGCAAGCCGCGCTGCCCGCCGACCTGGCGCCCCTGCGTCTGCAAAGCGAGGTCATGGCCTGGCCTTTGCAGTGGGCGCAGGCCGAGCACTGGGTCGGTCCGGGATGGGCGCTGGCGGGGGACGCCGCGCACACCGTCCACCCTCTGGCCGGACAGGGCCTGAACCTGGGCCTGGCCGATGCCGCGACCCTCGCCCAGGTGCTGATCGAGCGGGCCTACTGGCGCGATCCGGGCGATCTGCGGCTGCTGCGGCGCTACGAGCGCCAGCGCAAGGCCGATGTGCTGGCCATGGGTCTGCTCACCGATGGCCTGCAAGGACTTTTTTCGCACACCGATGCGCGCTGGCAGGCCCTGCGCAACTGGGGCATGAACGCCGTCGGTGGCAACCCCTTGATCAAATCCTGGCTGATGCGCCAGGCCATGGGCTAAAGCGCCCCTTCAGGAGACCCACATGACCCCCACAACCGCGCGACTGCACCAAGCGCTGGCCGCGGCCGCAACTTGCGCTGCCTTGCTGCTGCCAACTTGGGCCCAGAGCCAGCCGGCGGTGCCCGAGGCTGCGATCCGCAAGGCCCTGAGCGAGCGTCTGCCTGGCCTGCCCAAGATCGACGAAATCCGGCGCACCCCCATGGCCAACTTGTTCGAGGTGCGCGTGGGCAGCGAGATCTACTACAGCGATGCGCAAGGCAATCACCTCATTCAGGGGCAGTTGATCGACACCCGCAGCCGCCGCGACCTGACCCAGGAGCGGCTCGACCGCATCAATGCCATTGCCTTTGACAGCCTGCCCCTCAAGGATGCGATCACGCTGGTGCGCGGCAACGGCAAGCGCAAGCTCGCCGTGTTTGAAGACCCCAACTGCGGCTACTGCAAGCGCTTCGAGCGCGACTTGCAGAAGGTCAACGATGTCACGGTGCACCTGTTTCTGATGCCCATCCTGGGCCCTGAATCGACCGAGCAGTCGCGCAACGTCTGGTGCGCCAAGGACAAGGTGCGCGCCTGGAGCGACCTGATGCTCTCGGACATGCCCGCCCCCGCCGCTGCCTCAGGCTGCGACAGCGGCGCCCTGGCGCGCAATGTGGAGTTTGCCCGCAAGATGCGCATCACCGGCACGCCGACGCTGGTGTTTGCCAACGGCACCCGCGTGCCTGGAGCCATCGGCGCGGCCCAGGTCGAAAAGTTGCTGGCTGAGGCACAAACGCCCTGAGCCTCAAGCCCTGTGTCCGCATTGCGCCCGCCTTGCACCCGCCTAGCACCGGGGGTGCGGCGCTGCGGTATCCTCGCGCCATGCCACCTGCATCCCCACCCCCGATCAGCCACCGCATCGAAATCGCTGATCTGCATGCCCACCTCTTTGGTGTCCGCCTGACCATCGCAAGACCGGCCGCCGAGCAAATTGTGAGCCTGCCGGTTTGGATACCGGGGAGCTACATGGTGCGCGAGTTTTCCGGCCAACTGCAGGGCCTGCAAGCGCGGCAGGGGCGCAAGACGGTGGCCATCGAGCAGCTCGACAAATGCAGCTGGCTGCTGCGGTGCACCGGGGCCGCAGCCTTGCAAATCGACTACCAGGTCT
>CANHBU010000108.1 GCA_947458345.1 Comamonadaceae bacterium | reverse complement strand
CGATTGGGGCCATGCCCACTCCATGGACGCGCCGGTCTGGCAGCTCATTGCCGAGCGACTGCCCGGCACCGCCTTGCTCATGGTCAGCGCCCTGGCGCTGGCCATTGTGCTCGGCGTGCTGCTGGGCATGCTCGCTGCCGTGCATGCGCGCCGCTGGCTTGACGGCCTGATTTCGGTGCTGGCCTTGCTGTTTTATGCCACGCCCGGTTTTTTGGTGGGCATTGGGCTGATTTTGCTGTTTTCGGTTCAGCTGCAGTGGCTGCCGATGTCGGGCATGTCCTCCCTCTACGACGACAGCAGCTGGTGGCTGCGCGGCCTGGACCTGGCCCGCCACCTGGTGCTGCCCATGCTCAGCCTGGCGCTTTTTTATGTCGCGATCTACACCCGGCTGATGCGCGCGGCCATGCTCGAGGTGCTGCCGATGGACTATGTGCGCACGGCGCGCAGCAAGGGCCTGAGCCGCTGGCGCGTGGCCTGGCACCATGCGGCGCGCAACGCCTTGCTGCCCATCGTCACCATGGCGGGCCTGCAAGTCAGTTCACTGCTTGGGGGCTCGGTCATTGTCGAGACGATCTTCGGCTGGCCGGGCATCGGCCGCCTGGCCTTTGAGGCCGTCTTCAAGCGCGATGTGCCCTTGGTCATGGGCATCTTGCTGCTCAGTTCGGTGCTGGTGCTGCTCACCAGTTTGCTGGTCGACCTGGTTTACACCCGGCTCGATCCCCGCATCCGGCTGGAGTGAGCGCACGATGAAGCCTCTGTCCAGGCGCCTTGCGGGCTCGTCGACTTTTGTGGCGGGTGCGGGCCTGCTGCTGCTCATTGGGGCCATGGCCTTGCTGGGCCCCTGGCTGTACCCGCAGGGGCCGTGGTCGGTGGTGGCCACGCCCATGACCTGGCCCGGCGCCGACTGGAGTCGGCCGCTGGGCACCGACGCGCTGGGCCGCGACATTCTGGCCGGTTTGCTGCACGGTGCGCGCATCTCGCTGCTCATCGGCGGGGCGGCCACGCTGGTGGCCTTGTGCGTGGGCATTGCAGTGGGCACGCTGACAGGCTACCTTGGCGGCTGGGTCGATGACGCGCTGATGCGTCTGGTCGACGCCGTGCAGACGGTGCCGCCCTTTTTGCTGGCCATTGTGGTGGTGCTGATCGTCAACCCCTCGGTGGCCTCCATCGTCGGCGCCATTGCGCTGATCTCCTGGCCGACCGTGGCCCGACTGGTGCGCGCCGAGTTCATGCGCCTGCGCGAGGCCGACTTCGTCAGCGCCTGCCGCCTGATGGGCATGAGCCCGCTGCGCATCGTGCTGGTGCAGATGCTGCCCAATGCCATCCCGCCCATCGTTGTCAGCTCCTCGATCATGGTGGCCAGCGCCATCCTGATCGAGTCGGGCCTGGCGTTTTTGGGGCTGGGCGATCCCAACGTGATCTCGTGGGGCACTATGGTGGGCATGGGGCGAGCGGACTTTCGGGCCGGCTCCTACCTGGTCATCGTTCCGGGTCTGGCCATCATGCTCAGCGTGCTCGCGCTCAATTTGCTCGGCGATGGCCTCAACGATGCGCTCAACACGCGTCTGAACGCATGAGTGCAGCGCCCTTGCTGCAGGTGCAGCAGATGCAACTGGGGCTGGCCGACGGCACGCCCCTGGTCGATGGTGTGAGCTGGAGTCTGCAGCCGGGCCAGACGCTGGCCGTTGTCGGTGAGTCGGGCAGCGGCAAATCGCTCAGCGCCATGGCCCTGATGGGGCTGCTGCCGGCGGCGGTGCACTGGCATTCGGGGCAGGCGCTGCTGCAGGGCCAGCCCTTGCGCGAACTCTCGCCGGCGCAGTGGCGCCAGCTGCAGGGCCGGCGTATCGGCATGGTTTTTCAGGAGCCCATGACCTCGCTCAATCCGGTCATGCGGGTGGGCGAGCAGGTGGTGGAGGTGCTGCGCTGCCATCTGGCGATGACGCCGCGGCAGGCGCGCGAGCGCGCGGTCGAACTGCTCGAGGGCGTCCAGATCCCCGAGCCCGGCCGGCGCTTTGCGCACTATCCGCACCAGCTCTCCGGTGGCCAGCGCCAGCGCGTGATGATTGCCATGGCGCTGGCCTGCGACCCGGTGCTGCTGCTGGCCGACGAGCCGACCACAGCGCTCGACGTCACGGTGCAGGCCGATATCTTGCAGCTCATGGCCGAGCAGCAAAAGCGCCGCGGCCTTGGGGTGGTGCTCATCACCCACGACCTGGGTGTGGTGGCGCAGGTGGCCGACCATGTGGTGGTGATGTATGGCGGGCAGGTGATGGAGCAGGGCCCGGCGGCGCAATTGCTGTCTGCGCCCGGCCATCCCTACACCCAAGGCCTGCTGCGCGCCCGTCCGAGCGCGCACCGGCCGCGCAGCGAGCGGCTCCAAGAGATCCCCGGCCTTGTTGCTGCACCGTCGCGCCAGCGCGCAGGCTGCCCGTTCGCGCCGCGCTGCGCCAGCGCCTTGCCCCTGTGCACGCAGCAGCGGCCGCCGGCCTTTGAGCTCGATGCGCAGCGCTCGAGCAGCTGCTGGCTGCACCCCTCCGGCGGTGGCCATGGCTGAGGCGCTGGAGATGCACGAGGTGCGCTTTGCTTACGGCCCCGGCGCCAACGCGGTCGATGGCGTCAGCCTGAGCCTGGCGCCTGGCCAGACCCTGGGACTGGTGGGCGAGTCTGGCTGCGGCAAGTCGACCATCGCCCGCTTGGCTTGCGGCCTGCTGGCTCCTCGCCAGGGGCAGGTTCGGGTGTCCGGGCTCGATGCGGCCCAGCGCGGCGCGGCCAGCCGCCTGCCCCTGGCGCGTGCGGTCCAAATGGTGTTTCAGGACCCCTACGGCTCGCTTAACCCGCGCCAGCGCATCGGTGCGCAGTTGGCCGAGCCCCTGCGCCTGCACGCTCAGGGGCAAGCCGGCTCGCTCGATGCGCAGGTGCAACTTTGGCTGCAGCGGGTGGGCCTGCCGGCCGAGGTGGCGCAGCGCTATCCGCACGAACTGTC
This sequence comes from Comamonadaceae bacterium, assembly GCA_947458345.1. GTDB lineage: Bacteria > Pseudomonadota > Gammaproteobacteria > Burkholderiales > Burkholderiaceae_C > Polaromonas. The sequence continues at coordinate 3,562 of CANHBU010000108.1, read as the reverse complement.
GGGCGGCCAGCGCCAGCGCGTGGCCATTGCGCGCGCGGTGGCGGTGCAGCCGCGGCTGCTGGTGTGCGACGAGCCGGTCTCGGCGCTCGATGTGTCGGTGCAGGCGCAGATCTTGAACCTGCTGCGCGAGCTGTGCCACAGCCTGGGCCTGTCGTGCCTATTCATCTCGCACGACTTGCGCGTGGTGCGCTACATGGCCGAACGCATCGCGGTGATGCAGCACGGCCGCATTGTCGAGCTGGCCCAAACCGATCGCCTCTGGAGCGCGCCCGAACATCCCTACACGCGGCAGTTGCTGGCGAGTTTGCCGCCGGATTTGTGACGCCGCATTTGCAGCGTCGACAGGCGGCCCGAGGCCTTGGGCGGCTTTGGGTGGCTTTGGGCTTTTGCCTTCAGTTCACCTCGAGGCCCGGTGCTGCAAACCTGTCACGCCGCCGCCTGCCTGGCGGGTGCCGATCATCAGAGCGTCATGGGTGGTCTTGTCAATTCTCATCGGCCACGGTCTGCGGACTGGGTCGACAATCGTCAGTTTTGGATGTGACATCCATCCCTTCACGCAAGCTCAGACATGAACAGCACGAACCGGGCCCCAGAGTTCAAGTTTTTAGGTAACTTGGTGATCGAAACGGAGGCCATCGACTACAACTGGGCCAATTTGATGTCTTCGGGCAATGTGAGCCATGTCCTGGCAACGACAGGCGGCGGAGCGCTGCTCAGTGGCACGGGGAGAGGCGTGGCCTATTCCGAAAACAGCCACCAGACGCGACTGGTCGCACTCACCCCATCGGGCCGCCTCGACACCGAGTTCGCGGACCAGGGTGTGCTGCGCTTTAACTATCCTGGCAGCGCGATGGATGTCATGCAGGCGAGCTACCAGGACGACCTGGGACGCTACGTGACCTTGGGTCATGTTTATTTGGCCAGTAAAGGGCCGGTCGCTTGGGATTCGCCGCCCCCCGGCTGGGCATTGGCCCTCAGCCGCATTCTTGCTGACGGAAGCTTCGATCCGAGCTTCGGTATCGATGGCCATGTTTTGCTGGGGCGCGCTCAATTGGGCGCGGATATTTTTCAGCCCACCGACTTGCGCATCCTGCCAGGAGGCAAGATGCTTGTGCTGGCCACCGTCGCCAACCTGCAAGGCGATAAAGGTGTTGACTACCGCGCTGCCTTGCTGCGGATCAATGCCGACGGCAGCCTGGACACGAGCTTCAATGGCAGCGGTTACCGTGATTGGTCCGCAGATTACGGGATGGCCCGATCCATGGCCGTGAGCGCCGATGGCAGCGTCACTGTGACGGTGGAAAAAGCAGGTCGGCAGGCTTTTCTCGGCCCCTTGGACTTGCTGCTGCATGACTTCAAAGTCGATGCTGCGGGCTTGCAGCTTGGGTCGGCTCAGACTACCGAGATCAATGCCCCGCGCAATGGCGGCTCGGCAGCCGTACGCGACTTTGTCGTGGAAGAATCAGGCCAGCGTCTGATCGTGGCGGACCATGGCTCGGTCTGGTTTGCCCGCAGGCTTAACGCTGACGCAAGCGTCGATACGAGTTTCAATGGGGGCAAGGATCTGCTCTTGCCCCTGGCCGACGACGTCTCCAACATCCTGGCCGATCAGGTGCTAAGCACGCCCGATGGGGGTTACCTGATCGAGGGGCGAATCACGCGCTCGCCCGATGGCTATTGGTTCAATCCCTATTCTCATTTCCTTTTGAAGATCACGGCATCGGGCCAACTCGATCTGAGCTTTGGCCAGCAGGGCATGGTCGAATCAGGAACCCACCAGAAGCTTTCGAAGCTGACGGTGCTCCCCGATGGCGACATCTTGTGGGGGGGAACGGCCGATGTTTACTGGCTTCGCTTCGACTCGGACCGGCAAAGCGCCTTTTCTGTGACCCGCCTGAGCGCCGATGGCCATGTGGACTTGGGCTATGGCGGGGATCTGGGATTGACGCCTCGCACCATGGTGTGGGAGCAGTCGGCTGAGTTCCAACAACTCAGTCCGTTTGCTGCAGTGGTCGATCCCGATCTGAGCCGGGTGGGGTCCGATGGGCAACTGTCCTACGGCGGCTACCGCTTGCAGATTTTGCGCAACTCTGGGGCGGACCCTGCTGATGTCTTCACAGGCTTAAGAGGCCTTGTTCTCGGTGACGACGGCCAGGCCACGCTCGACGGCCTGCCGGTGGGTCGGCTGGTTTCCAAGGTGGGGACCTTCGCTTTGGAGTTGAACGATCAGGTCAATCCGTCTACGCTCAATCGAATCCTCAGCCACATCGGCTATCGCTACGACTCCATGGTGGTGCCCAGCGACGCCCCGGTGGTCAAGGCAGTCGATCCAGGCTCTCTCAGCGGTTTTCTGTCTAACTACAGGCTGCTGCAGTTGCAGTGGCAGTTACACGAGCCGGCAGGCAGCCAAGGCGCGGCCTCCGCAGTAGGGACCGCGGTCACCGGCTTGCTCTTGGCGACGCAGAACGATCCGACCTTGGGCACTATCGCCATCGAGGGGGCGGTTCAAGTCGGCAGCAAGCTGACGGTGGTGGCCGATCTGACCGACCCCGAGGGTCCCGTGACTCTCAAAAATTTTGGCTGGTATGCCGACGGTGAGTGGATCTGGGGCCAGGGCAACGGCACTGACACCCTCTTGCTCTCAGATCAGCAGCTGGGCAAGCGAATCAGCGTTCAGGTTCAGTCTTCGGACCCTGAGGGTGGCGGAAACAATTTCACTGCGATCACCGCCGGCCCCGTGACGCAGGCCGAGGATTTGACGCCCGTTCAGCTGCCAATTGTGGGCAGCAACGATCCCGAAAAAATCGAAGGCACAGCCGGTGGCGACGTGATCGAAGGCAGGGGCGGGGACGACACGATCCTGGCCGCCGGTGGTGATGATGTCCTCGAAGGCGGGCAGGGCAACGACAGCCTGGACGGCGGAGACGGTCAAGACACGGCCGTCTATGCCTTGGCAGCCGGTGGGTATCGAGTGAGCTTGACGGCCGACGGCTATCGGGTAAGCGCGAAGTTCAGCGACGAGGGCATCGACACGCTGCGTCAGATCGAGAACCTGCAGTTCGCAGGCGTCAGTGCTCCAGCTGCTCAATTTTTGGAAACGCCCAGCAAAAGCCCGGAGTTTTGGAGCGATGCCAACAAGGTGCCGAAGGACCAGAACCTGGGTGCTGCCATTGACCTGAGAGATGCGATTGCCATTCTCAAGTTGATCGTCGGCTTGAATGTGAACGCGAGCGGGGTACCGCTGTCTCCTTACCAGCTCATTGCGGCTGACTTTGACCAAGATGGCGCGGTCGATCTGTCCGATGCGATCGGGGTGCTGAAAATGGTGGTCGGGTTGAGCGCGCCTGTGCCGGCATGGCGCTACTACGACGACCAGAAGCTTGGCCTCGGTTTTGATGGGGCGAAGTCACTCGATCATGCGCTGTGGAGCGGTCCCGCCGAAATGGCCGCCTCCGCCACTTCGGAGATCAAAATCGTTGGCGTGCTGGCGGGCGATGTCGATGGCTCATGGCTTGCTGCGTAAGCCCCACTGCACCCTCATCGCCCTTGCGAGCCACCACTG
>CANHBU010000107.1 GCA_947458345.1 Comamonadaceae bacterium | reverse complement strand
CGACCGCGTCAAGGGCCCGATCAAGTCCATCACCGACTTCGGCGTCTTCGTAGGTCTGGCCGCCGGCATCGACGGTCTGGTGCACCTGTCTGACCTGTCCTGGAACGAGCCGGGCGAGACCGCCGTGCGCAACTACAAAAAGGGCCAGGAAGTCGACGCCATCGTGCTGGCTGTGGACGTGGACCGCGAGCGCATCTCGCTGGGTATCAAGCAGCTCGACGGTGACCCGTTCTCGACCTTCGCGGCCGTCAACGACAAGGGCGCGATTGTCACGGGCAAGGTCAAGACCGTCGACGCCAAGGGCGCCGAGATCGATCTGGGCGAAGACATCATCGGCTACCTGCGTGCCAGCGAAATCTCGCGCGACCGCGTCGAAGATGCGCGCAATGTGCTCAAGGAAGGCGACGAGGTCACCGCTGTGGTGGTCAATGTGGATCGCAAGACCCGCAACATCCAGCTGTCGGTGCGCGCCAAGGACACGGCCGATCAGGCCGAGGCCATGGCCAACCTGTCGCAAAACAGCGGCAATGCCGGCACCACCAGCCTGGGCGCCCTGCTGCGCGCCAAGCTCGACAGCGGCAGCTGATCGCTGACAGACTGGCCGCGCACGACCTGCGCGGCCAGTCTGGCTTTTTTGACCTTGTGCGCCATGACCCGCTCAGACCTCGTCGAAGAACTCGCCAACCGCTTCGCCCAGCTCACCCACAGGGACGCTGAGGCGGCGGTCAAGGCCATCCTAGACGCGATGGAGCAGGCCATGGTGCGCGGCCACCGCATCGAAATTCGCGGCTTTGGCAGCTTCACCATCAACCGCCGCCCACCGCGCATGGGCCGCAACCCCCGCTCGGGCGAAAGCGTGGCGATCCCCGAAAAACGCGTGCCCCACTTCAAGCCCGGCAAGGCCTTGCGCGAGGCTGTGGGCCAAGGCGGCGAGCCAGTCCAGAGCCCCTGACTGCAGCTCTTCACCGACCCCCTCGGGGCTACTTTGCATCACCCCGTCTACGCGTGAGCCTGCTCCGTCATCGCGCGCAACGAAGCGATCCAGCAACGACCGGATCTTTCCGCCCTCGCTTGAGTCCTGCCCTTTAGACCGCGGCGCCGCTCGAGCGGCCTGACTCAAGCTTCGCCGTAGCCGCCGCCGCCGGGCGTTTGGATTTCGAAAACATCGCCCGGCTTCATCTCGACCTGGGCGATGTGGGCCAAGTCCTCGACGCGGCCATCGCTGCGCAGCACCCGGTTGCGGCCGGCTGCGCCGGGCTGGCCGCCTGCGGCGCCAAAGGCCGGGTGTACACGGCCGTTGGACAAAATGGCCGCTGTCATCGGCTCGAGGAAGCGGATGCGCCGCACGCCGCCATCGCCACCGCGCCAGCGGCCCATCCCGCCCGAGCCCTTTGCAAGGGTGTAGCTGTCGAGCCGAACCGGAAAACGGAACTCGAGCACCTCGGGGTCGGTCAGGCGTGAATTGGTCATGTGCGTTTGCACCACGGCCGTGCCGTCAAAGCCGTCGATCTGCTGGCCTTGCGCATCAAACACCCCGCCCGCACCGCTGCCGCCGGCGATCGTTTCGTAGTACTGGTAGCGCTCGTTGCCAAAGGTGAAGTTGTTCATGGTGGGCTGGCTGCCCGCCATCACCCCAAGGGCACCGAGCAGCGCATTGGTGATGCAACTGGAGGTCTCGACATTGCCAGCGACCACAGAAGCGGGCGGATCGGGGTTGAGCATGGAGCCGGCCGGAATGATGACCTTGAGCGGCTTGAGGCAGCCCGCATTGAGCGGAATGTCGTCATCGACCAGCATGCGAAACACGTACAGCACCGCAGCCATGCACACCGCACGCGGTGCGTTGAAGTTGTTGCCCAGCTGAGCGCTGGTGCCAGAAAAATCGATCTCGGCGCTGCGCTGGGCCGCATCGACGCGCACGGCCACCTGGATCTGCGCGCCGTTGTCCAGCGGCAAGGTGTAGACCCCATCCTTCAGGCGCGTGATGACGCGGCGCACCGATTCCTCGGCGTTGTCCTGCACATGGCCCATATAGGCTTGCACCACGTCCAGGCCAAACTGCCCGACCATGCGGTGCAGTTCCTGCACGCCCTTTTCATTGGCCGCGATCTGCGCCTTGAGGTCGGCCAGGTTTTGCTGCGGGTTACGTGAGGGATAGGGTCCACTGGCCAGCAGGTCCAGGATCTGCGCCTCGCGCAAGTGCCCGGCATCGACGAGCTTGAAGTTCTGGATTTGCACGCCCTCTTGCTCGATGCGGGTGGAAAACGGCGGCATCGAACCGGGCGTCAGGCCACCGATATCGGCGTGGTGGCCGCGCGAGCCGACATAAAAAATAGGCTCATCTGCGCGCTCGAGAAAGACCGGCGTGATCACGGTTACATCGGGCAGGTGGGTGCCGCCGTGATAGGGATCGTTGAGCACGTACACGTCACCGGCGCGCATCTGGCCGGCGTTTTCGCGGATCACGGTTTGGATGCTCTCGCCCATCGATCCCAGATGCACCGGCATATGCGGCGCGTTGGCAATCAGGTGACCCTGCGCATCAAAGAGCGCACAAGAAAAATCGAGCCGCTCCTTGATGTTGACCGAGTAGGCGGTGTTTTGCAGCTGCAGCCCCATCTGCTCGGCGATGTTCATGAACAGGTTGTTGAACACTTCGAGCAGCACCGGATCGACTGTGGTGCCGACGGCAAAGCGCTGAGCCCGCGGCACGCGCCGCTCGAGCACAAGATGGTCGAGCGCCGTGAGCTGGGCCAGCCAACCGGGCTCGACCACCGTGGTGGCGTTTTTCTCGGCGATGATGGCCGGGCCCGGGATTTCATCGCCCGGACGCAGGTCTTCACGCACCACCAAGGCCGCCTCGTGCCACTGGCCTTCGTGGTACAGGCGCACCGTCTCGCGCCGCGGCACCTCGCGCGGCGCGCTGAGCCGATGCTTCGCCTCGGCTGGCGCATCGCCAGCAATCACGGCCTCCACCGAAACGGCTTCGACCATCAGGCGCTTGCCCTGCATCAAAAAGGCAAAGCGCTGGCGGTAGGCGGCCTCGAAGCCGCCGACGATGTCCTGCAGCGAGCCGAAGGGCACGACCAGGGCCAAGTCGGTGCCCTCGTAACGCACATGCACCCGCTGCTGCACCCGAATCGGGGCATGGCCCAACTGCTGGTCTGCCAGCGCTTGCTGCGCCTGCCCGGCCAGGGTCTGCAACTGCGCGGCCATCTGAGGCAAGGCCTCGGGCTCCTGCAGCGCCATCTCGACCGCCTGCTCGCGCATCAGGCTCTGATCGGCCAGGCCCATGCCGTAGGCCGACAGCACACCGGCCAGCGGATGGACCAGCACCCGGGTCATGCCCAGTGCGTCGGCCACCAGGCAGGCGTGCTGTCCACCAGCGCCGCCAAAACACTGCAAGGTGTAGCGCGTGACGTCATAGCCGCGGGCCACCGAGATCTTTTTGATCGCATTGGCCATCTGCTGCACCGCGATGCGAATAAAGCCCTCGGCCACGTCTTCGGCGCTGCGTCCGGCCTGCGCCGCCAAAGCCGAGAATTTTTCGCGCACCACCTCGGCGCTCAGGGCTTCCTGCCCACTGGCGCCAAAGACCTTGGGAAACCAGTGCGGCACGATCTTGCCCAGCATGACGTTGGCATCGGTGACCGCCAGCGGCCCGCCGCGCCGGTAGCTTGCCGGCCCCGGATTGGCGCCGGCGCTTTGCGGGCCGACGCGAAAACGCGCGCCGTCAAACGACAAGATGGAGCCGCCGCCGGCTGCCACCGTGTGGATGCTCATCATGGGCGCGCGCATGCGCACCCCGGCCACCTGGGTTTCAAATTCGCGCTCGAACTGCCCGGCAAAGTGCGACACGTCGGTGGAGGTGCCACCCATGTCAAAGCCGATCACGCGCTCGAAGCCGGCCAGCTCGGCGGTGCGAGCCATGCCCACAATACCGCCGGCCGGGCCCGACAAGATGGCGTCCTTGCCAGCAAAGGCCTGCGCATCGGCAAGCCCGCCGGATGATTGCATGAAAAACAGCTTCACGCCGGGCATTTCAGAGGCGACCTGGTCGACGTAGCGGCGCAAGATCGGCGACAAATAGGCGTCGACCACGGTGGTGTCCCCACGGCTGACGAACTTCATCATGGGGCTGGTCTCGTGGCTGGTGCTGACCTGCGGGAAGCCGACTTCGCGCGCGATCGCGGCAGCGGCCTTTTCGTGCTCCGTGTAGCGGTAGCCGTGCATAAAGACAATGGCCACACTGCGCAGGCCAGCGTCAAAGGCGGCCCACAGGCGCTCGCGCAGATGGGCCTGATCGAGCGGCTCGATCAGCTCGCCCCGCGCGCCCACGCGCTCGCTGGCCTCGATCACACGGGTATAGAGCAACTCCGGCAGCACGATCTGGCGATCGAACAGGCGCGGGCGGTTCTGGTAGGCAATGCGCAGCGCGTCGCGAAAACCGCGGGTGGTGACCAGCAGCGTGGGCTCGCCCTTGCGCTCGAGCAGCGCGTTGGTGGCCACGGTGGTGCCCATCTTGACGCATTGCACCTGCTCGGCCGAAATCGGCGCATCGGGGGGCAGTCCCAGCAGATGGCGGATGCCCGCTACCGCTGCATCGCGGTACTGCTCGGGGTTATCGCTCAGCAGCTTGTGCGTGAGCAATGCGCCGTCGCCTCGGCGCGCCACGATATCGGTGAAGGTGCCGCCGCGGTCCACCCAGAACTGCCAGCGTGCGTCAGGTGAGGTGCTCGTGTCCATCTCGTTGCTCACAGGGAAGCGGCCGCACGCGCGGCCTGGTCGTACATGCCCGAAAGCACCCTCAGCAGCCGGGCCAGCTCACCAATGTCGCGGTTCAGACCGTCGTCGGCCTTGAGTGCGGCAATCAGGCAGTCCTCGCGGATGACGCGATAGCGCTCGACATGCTGGCGCCCGACCTCGGTGGCCGCGTAGGTGACCTCCTTGCCGTGCTTGCTCGAGGCCACCACGCCCAGGCTTTGCAGCTTTTTGAGCGCGTAGTTGACCAGGTGGGTGTCTTCGATATTCATGATGAAGCAGATGTCGGCCAGCCGCTTGTCGCGGGCGCGGTGCGTCACATGGTGCAGCACCAGCACATCCAGCGGGGTCAGGTCCTTCAAGCCGCCCGCCGCCATGCAGTGAACCACCCAGCGGTGAAAGGCGTTGCCGGCCACGATGAGGCCGAACTCGAACTCGCTCATTTGGGCGCTGTCAGGCGAGACCAGGTGGGCCGACGTGACGATGGGCTTGGAGGGGGGCCGGACGGCTGAGGTCTTGCGGGGCATGGCGTCTCATTTGCTAATGAGACTCCAGTCTACCCATAACACCAACAATTTACCAACAAATTGTCGGCAATAAGGGAATCCACCAATCCACCACTCCGCGATACGGGCCTACAGTCCGAGCGTGACGTCCGAGACCTCTCTCATTGTCTTTTGCGCATAGAGGTCAGGGCAAGCCAACCTCGTTCACCCCCCAACGCCCGCAAGGAGCTATTGCCATGAAACGTCGATCACTTCACCTCGCCCTGGCCACCCTGGCCCTGAGCAGTGCTGCTCTGGCCCAAACCAAATGGGACCTGCCGGCCGCCTACCCGGCCACCAACTTTCACACGATCAACCTCAACCAGTTCGCGGCCGACATCGACAAGGCCAGCGGTGGCAAGCTCAAGATCACGGTGCATGCCAATGCGTCGCTGTTCAAGGCGCCCGAGATCAAGCGCGCGGTGCAAGGCGGCCAGGCGCAGATCGGCGAGATCCTGATGGTCAACTTCCAAAACGAGTGGCAAGTCTGGGGTGCCGACGGCCTGCCCTTTCTGGCCACCAGCTATGACGACGCCATGAAACTGTGGCGCGTGCAAAAGCCGCTTGTTGACAAAAAGCTCGCCGAGCAGGGCATGATGGCTCTGTATGCGGTGCCGTGGCCACCGCAGGGCATCTATAGCAAGAAGCCACTCAATTCAGCCGCCGACCTCAAGGGCATCAAGTGGCGTGCCTACAGCCCGGCAACTGCCCGCATTGCAGAGTTGGTGGGCGCGCAACCCGTCACAGTACAGGCCGCCGAAGTCAGCCAGGCGTTTGCCACTGGCGTGACCGAGAGCATGATGTCCAGCGGCTCCACCGGCGCCGATGCCAAGCTGCATGAGCACGTGAAGTTCTGGTACGACACCCAGGCTTGGTTGCCCAAGAACCTGGTCATCGTCAACCGCGCGGCCTTCAATGCGCTGGACAAAGCCACCCAGGATGCGGTGATGAAAGCTGCAGCCGAGGCCGAGGTGCGGGGTCTGGCCGAAAGCAAAAAGGCCAATGGCGCCTCCCTCAACGTCCTGAGGGCCGGTGGCATGCAGATTCTGCCGCCGACCGCGCAACTGACCAGCGACATGAAAAAAGTCGGCGACACCCTACTGACCGAATGGCTGGGCAAGTCGGGGGGCGAAGGCCAGCAGTTGGTTGACGCCTTCCGCCGTTAAGCACTTCACCCGTGCGCCGACTGCTCGACGGGCTCTACAGTGCAACGGCCGCGGTGGCGGCCGTTTTCATGGTGGGGCTGCTCATCATGGTG
>CANHBU010000106.1 GCA_947458345.1 Comamonadaceae bacterium | reverse complement strand
GGTGTGTCCGTGGCCAAGGAAATCGAGCTCAAGGACAAGCTCCAGAACATGGGCGCGCAGATGGTCAAGGAAGTCGCTTCCAAGACCTCGGACAACGCCGGTGACGGCACCACCACCGCCACCGTGCTGGCCCAGGCCATCGTGCGCGAAGGCATGAAGTACGTGGCCGCCGGCATGAACCCCATGGACCTCAAGCGCGGCATCGACAAGGCCGTCCTGGCCCTGACCGAGCAGCTCAAGAAGGCTTCCAAGCCCACCACCACCTCCAAAGAGATCGCCCAAGTCGGCTCCATCTCCGCCAACAGCGATGAGTCCATCGGCAAGATCATTGCCGATGCCATGGACAAGGTCGGCAAAGAAGGCGTGATCACCGTCGAAGACGGCAAGTCCCTGCAAAACGAACTCGACGTCGTCGAGGGCATGCAGTTCGACCGCGGCTACCTGTCGCCCTACTTCATCAACAACCCCGAGAAGCAGTCCGCTCTCCTGGACAACCCCTTTGTTCTGCTCTACGACAAGAAGATCAGCAACATCCGTGACCTGCTGCCCACCCTGGAGCAAGTCGCCAAATCGGGCCGTCCGCTGCTGATCATCGCGGAAGAAGTCGAGGGCGAAGCCCTGGCGACCCTGGTGGTCAACACCATCCGCGGCATCCTCAAAGTCGTGGCCGTCAAGGCCCCTGGCTTCGGCGACCGTCGCAAGGCCATGCTGGAAGACATCGCCATCCTGACCGGTGGCAAGGTCATCGCTGAAGAAGTGGGCCTGACCCTCGAGAAGGTGACCCTGGCCGACCTCGGCCAAGCCAAGCGCATCGAAGTGGCCAAGGAAAACACCACCATCATCGACGGCGCCGGCGCTGCCGCTGACATCGAAGCCCGCGTCAAGCAAATCCGCGTGCAGATCGAAGAGGCCACCAGCGACTACGACCGTGAAAAGCTGCAAGAGCGCGTGGCCAAGCTGGCCGGCGGTGTGGCCGTCATCAAGGTCGGTGCTGCCACCGAAGTCGAGATGAAGGAAAAGAAAGCCCGCGTGGAAGACGCCCTGCACGCCACCCGCGCTGCGGTGGAAGAAGGCATCGTGGCCGGCGGTGGCGTGGCCCTGCTGCGCGCCAAGCAAGCTGCTGGCACCATCAAGGGTGACAACGCTGACCAAGACGCCGGCATCAAGCTGGTGCTCAAGGCCATCGAGTCGCCCCTGCGCGAGATCGTCTACAACGCCGGCGGCGAAGCCAGCGTGGTGGTCAATGCGGTGCTGGCCGGCCAAGGCAACTACGGCTTTAACGCGGCCAACGACACCTACGGCGACATGATCGAGATGGGCATTTTGGATCCGACCAAAGTGACCCGCACCGCGCTGCAAAACGCCGCTTCCGTGGCCAGCCTGATGCTCACCACCGAGGCCATGGTGGCCGAGGCGCCGAAGGACGACGCTCCGGCCGGCGGCGGCATGCCCGGTGGCGGCATGGGTGGTATGGGTGGCATGGGCGACATGGGCATGTAATTGCCGCTCTGTCTGGCCTGAGGGCTTGGGCCCTCGACCCGATCAAAAAACCCCCTGCCGGGCAACTGGCAGGGGGTTTTTCTTGAGTAGCCCGACAAGGCCACGTTACAAGGCCATCAACTCGCCTGCCGCGCAGGCAGCTTGCGACCAAAACGAAAAAATGTCTTCCTCGATGCCGAGCCTGAAGGGTCGAGCCAAGCGCTACACCGTAGCAGCCTGCCAGGCCACCACCCAGTAAGCGCCCTTGTCCTGCACGGCTTGAAAGCGAATGCGCTGCCCCACACGCAGGCCGTCGAGCGAGACGCCGTCGCGCACCTGAAAGACCATGGTCATCGGCGGCATGTCGAGGTTTTTGATTTCTTCGTGTCGCAAGGAAACTTTGCGGCTCGATGCATCGACCCGCCTGACCTCGGCCAGGGTCCAAGGTAGCGCTGCGCCGTCGCTGACCGACTGTGCCGATACCCGCTGCTGCACGCCCGGGTAGCGGGTAAAGGTGCGGGTGGCGCCGTCGCGCTGCACGAGCAAGACCTCGTAAGCGTCGCGGCGGCCTTTGTAGACCTCGCCATCCATGCCGGGGCTGCCAATGGGCATGCCCGGCACAGCCAGTCCCAGGGCCTGAGGCTTTTGCCGGAGCAGTCGCAAGATATCGGCGGCCGGGACATGCCCTTCGATCACATAGCCGGCCACGGTGGCGGTATGACACGAACCTAGGCGCTCGGGCAAGCCCAGGCGCTTGCGCACGGCGGTGTTGCCCACATCGTGGACTTTGACCTCAAAGCCGTGGTCCTGCAAATGCTCGACCCAGAGCTGGCAGCAACCGCAATTGGGATCCTTCCAGACTTCGAGCGCAGGCTTGACCGCAGTCTTGGGGGCCTGAGCCCACAAAGCGGAACTGGCCAGGGCGCCGGCCAGGGCCAGCAGGGCGGGGCGTCTTTTCATGGTGCCTCCTTACCGAACAACGATGCGTCCAATCATGCCAGCCTCGAAGTGACCCGGGATCAGGCAGGCGAATTCGAACTCACCTGCCCGGTTGAAGGTCCAGACGATCTGCCCCCTTTTGCCCGGGCTGACATGGGCCATATAGGGCTCATCGTGCTCCATATTAGGGTGCTTGCGCATCATCTCGGCATGGGTGCGCAACTCCTGGGGCGTGCCGATGACGATCTCGTGCATCACACGACCCCGGTTCAAGGCCACCAGCCGGATCGTTTCGCCCAGCTTGACCTCCAGGCGCTCAGGCGCAAAGCGCATGTCATCGCCCATGCGGATCTCGATCGTGCGCGCAACCCGCTTGGGGTCACCGGCGATGCCCCAGTCTTTTTGCTCGGCCTGTGCTGCGGCGGCTTTGCTGCCGCCATGGGCCGTATGGGCTCGCGCTGGCGTCCCGATCAAAAGCGCTGCGGCCAGGCCGGCCAGCCACATCTTGGTTTGGCTTGAACTCATCAAAGGCTCCTGTTGATTCAGTGGGCACCATGCCCGTTGGGTTTGCGCACGCTGGCCGCTGGCGTCGCCGGCACTGCTGGGGCTGCAGATGCAGCCCCAGCAGGCTCGGGCCCGGCGTACTCGAAAGACTGGGTACCCGGCGGCTGCGCGTACCAGGGCGGGTCGCTGTAGTCGTCGGGCTTGAGATCGGCCCTGACCTTGAGCGTGGTGAACATGCCACCCATCTCAATGGCACCGTAGGGGCCGGTGCCCGTCATCATCGGCGCGGTGTTTTCGGGCAGCTCCATTTCCATCTCGCCCATGTCGGCCATGCCGCGCTCACCCATGAGCATGTAGTCGGGGATGAGCTTTTGGATGCGCTTGACCAAGCCTCGATGGTCCACACCGATCAAGGTCGGCACATCATGGCCCATAGCACCCATGGTGTGGTGGCTCTTGTGGCAGTGCATGGCCCAGTCGCCCGGCTCATCGGCGATGAACTCGATCTGCCGCATCTGCCCCACGGCCACATCGGTGGTGACCTCGGGCCAGCGCGCCGTCTTGGGCACCGGCCCGCCGTCGGTACCCGTGACTTCAAATTCGATGCCGTGGACATGGATCGGGTGGTTGGTCATGGTCAGATTGCCAAAGCGAACCCGCACCCGATCGCCCAGACGGGCCACCAAAGGGCTGATGCCCGGAAACACCCGGCTGTTCCAGCTCCAAATGTTGAAGTCGAGCATGGTGTTGACCTTGGGCGTGTAGCTGCCCGGATCGATGTCAAAGGCGTTGATCAAAAAAGCATAGTCGCGATCGACGTCGGCGATCTCGGGATGCGCCTGGCGCGGATGCGTGATCCACAGACCCATCATGCCCATGGCCATTTGCGTCATCTCATCGGCATGCGGGTGGTACATGAAGGTGCCCGGGCGACGGGCCGTGAATTCGTACACATAGGTCTTGCCAGCCGGAATTTGCTTTTGGTTGAGGCCGCCGACCCCATCCATGCCGTTGGGCAGGCGCTGGCCATGCCAGTGGATCGTGGTGTGCTCGGGCAGGCGGTTGGTCACGAAGATCCGCACCCGATCGCCTTCCACCACCTCAAGGGTTGGGCCCGGGCTCTGCCCGTTGTAGCCCCACATATTGACGTGAAAGCCGGGCGCCATTTCTCGCACCACCGGCTCGGCCACCAGGTGGAACTCCTTGACGCCATCTTTCATGCGAAAGGGCAGGCTCCAGCCGTTGAGCGTGACCACCGGTCGGTAAGGCCGACCTGCACCCGTGACACCTGGAGGCAGCCAGGGTGCGGCGGTGTCGGCACTGCTGCGCATCACCGGCTGGGGTAATCCGGCCAGCGCTGGCCTGCTGACCGCCGCGACCGATGCACCGGCCACCGCCATGCGAAAAAAATCTCTGCGTTCCATGGTCAATGTCCTGCTGAAGAAAGGGTGGGGCCCAAAGCCGCTGAAGCGGCCATGCCGCCGCTGTAGGGCAGACCCGACAGCACGGCCTGCAAATCCAGGTGCGCATGCCAGGCCTGGCGTCGGGCTTGCAACAGCGCGTCGACGGCCTCTATGCGCCCTCTGGCGCTGGCAAGCAACTGCCAGGTGCTGCTGAGCATGCCGTTGTAGCGCAGCAGCGTCTCCTGCTCCCACCGCCTGGCCAGTTCAAGCAACTGGGTCTGAACCGTCGTGGCCTGCCCGTGGGCGACGCCATAAGCGGCATGGGCCATCGCCACTTGTGACAGCACCTGACGCTGCAGGCGATCGGCAGCGGCGCTCGCTTGCAGCGCCTCATGCTGAGCGTGGTTGAGCCGGTCACGTCTTGGATCGAGCTGGCCAGCGTCCAAAGGGCCGCGATCGCGCAGTGCCTGCTCGACGCTTTGGCGCGCCTGGCTCAGCTGCGCATCGCCCACAGCAGCGATCAGACGCTGCGCATTTGCCGCCTCAATGGCCCAGTGCGGATGGGCTTGCAGAGCCTGCTGCTGCAAGGCATCGAGCACTGCGCCGGGCGGTGGCAAAGGCTCGGCCCAGTCCTGCGGCAGCTGCGCGGCCAGCTCCTGCAGACTCAGGGCCGCGCCCACGTGCTGCCAAAGACGCCCGAGCGCCTGCGCAGCCGCGCGCTCAGCTTGCACCTGGCGCGAGCGGGCTTGCCAAAGCGGCAGCTCCTCCTGCAACGCGCGGGCGCGGCTCCAGTGACCGACCTCGCGCATGCGGCGTGCCAATTCAGCGCCGAGTTCGGCCGCCTCCAAGGACTGGCGGCTGTGCGCCAGAGCCTGCCGGCTGATGACCGCATCAACCCAGGCCCGCTCCACTTCAATGGCCCGCTCGCGAACCTGGCGCCGCAGCCCAGCGTGCTCGAAGGCGCTCAGGCCAGGCCGTGCCAGCCAAGCCGGTGCATCACGCAAGGCCAGCTCCACCGCCCGCTCGCGGCCAAGCGCGCCGCCGCGAGCAGCCGAATCGGTCGGCTCTTTCTCCTGACGCGCCTGCTCCCAACGCAGCACATCGGCATGGCCTCGTGGAAACTGACCCACGGCCTCATTGGCCCGCCGCCATCGCTCGAGCAATGAGGCGGCATCCTGCGCGGCTGGCGCCGGCTCCTGATGACCGTGATGGCCCTGCGCCCAGACCGCGGGCGTCAAAACCAGAGCCGCAGCGCATGCCAGCGTCGAGCGCACGAGGCGGCGCGCCGCGCACACAAACTTGTTCATGTAGGGATCCTCCGCGGGCCCAACGGCCCACCCAAGACGCAAACCCAAAGAGCCCAGCCAACCGATCTGCACCGGCAGGAGGGCCACACACCACAAGGCCTTGTGTTCAGGCGCGAGGGGGTTCGATCGGAGGCGGCCAATGGCGGGCCGGATGGCCCGGCGTCAGCCAGTCGGGCAGCCCCTGAGGCCAAGCCTGGGCCAGGGGCCAGGCAAAGAACTGCAGGGATGCGCTTTGATGGCACAGATCGCAAGCGGCGCAGTCGGCGCAAGCCGCGCCATCGTGTGCGGCCATCGGCAACTCGGAAGCATCGGCGTGATGGCAAGGCTGCGCAGCAGGCGCGGCTTGCTCGGCAGCAGGATGCTGCGCAGGCATCCAGACCTGCGCCCACAAGCGCATGGGCAGCAAAGCAAGCAAGAGCCAAAGGGTGATACGACGCATCGACACAAAATCCTGAGGGCAGCGCTTTTTGGCAGCCGGCATTGCCAAGCACCGACCAATCGCTTAAGCGCCGCTAGGAAGATGATACGCCCAAAGACCGACCCGACTCAGCGCAGGGGATCGGTGGGCCAAGCGCTCAACGGTCAGCGGCCGACAACACCGCATCGATGGCAGGCGGCAAGTGCTCGGGCGCAGGCAAATGCAGCGCCTGCCAGCCCAAGGCGCTGGCCGCTTCGACATTGGCACGGTTGTCATCGACAAACCAGGTGCGCTGTGCGTCGAGCCCGTGTCGATCGGCCAGCAGCTTGTAAATGGCTGGATCGGGCTTGCCCAACTTGACGTCGCCGGAGAAAACACCACCATCGAACAGACGCAAAAAGTCGTGCCGCTGCTCGATCGCCCGGGCAAACGGCTCGGGCATATTCGAGAGGAAAAAAAGACGCAGGCCAGCCCTTTGCTCGCGCAGATCGGCCAGGCGATGGACCTGCTCGACATTGGCG
>CANHBU010000105.1 GCA_947458345.1 Comamonadaceae bacterium | reverse complement strand
CCATCACGGTCATCACCACGATCACCCGCACAATCAATCGCATGGCCATCACAAGGTTCACCCAAGCGAGTCTGCGTCGCATCGAGCCGACCACGCCCATGGGGGCCAGCCACTAGGCTCCGGCGGCTGGGCGGCGTTGGCCGGCGACAGCCTGCACTGCTTTGCTGACGGTGTGCTGATCGCTTCGGCCTTTGTCGCCGACATGGGCTTGGGCGTGCTGGCTGCCATGGCCGTGCTGCTCCATGAGGTGCCGCACCACATGGGCGACTTGGCCGTGGTGCGGGCCACCAGCCACAACCGCCGCGCGGCCATCATCAAGGTGTCAATGGCCGGCTCGGTCACCACCCTGGGCGGCGTGGTCGGCTTTTTTCTGGTCGACCAACTGCATGACCACCTGCCGTATTTCTTGGTCGTCGCGGCCAGCAGCTTCATGTACGTCGCGCTGGCCGATCTGATTCCGCAGCTGCAGAGAAAGCTCAGCCTGCGAGAAACCGGTGCCCAGCTGTTCTGGCTTGGCTTGGGCCTGGCGCTGGTCAGCGTTGCCGCGCACATTGCCCACAGCGGTCACGCGCACTGAGCCGTGTCCGGCCCTGCGACTGTCCTAGCCTGAGCCGCGCCGTGCGCGCAGCACGGCCCGACCGCACCTTTAGGCGGTAGGCGCTGCGACAGGCCCGGTGCGGTACACGCCGACAGCGGCGCGCGAACTTGACCGCCAAAGCGCGGTCCCCTGGCGGCGCAATATGACTTCGGGCGGCGTGAGCGGGCTGTTTCCGGTTAATGCCGGATGGCTCATGTGCACACGCCATTTCTGTCCGACCGTGAAAAGGAAAATCAAATGACACGCATCAGTTATCGACGCGCCAGCTTGGCGCTGGCCGGCTTGGCCTTGGTCATCGGTGTTGCGCCCGTGCGGGCGCAAAGCGATGCCTCCTCGGCCTCAGGCTCTGTCCCGGCCTTGACCAGCAAAACCTCGACCTTGAGTTCGGGTGACCGCACCTTCTTGCTGCGCGCAGCGGCCGATGAACTCTTCGAGTTCGAAATGAGCCGCCTGGCCATGGAAAGAACCACGGCCGATGACCTCAAGGCCTATGCGACCAAGATGGTGGGCATCCACACAGAGGTTCAGCAGCAGCTCAATACTCTGGCACAGGCCAAGGGCTTGGTGCTGCCCAACACGCTGGGCACGCTGCGCCAGCGCGAACTCGATCGCTTGCAGGCCTTGAGTGGCGAGGAGTTTGACCGGGAGTATTTCCAGCGGGTGGGCTTGCGGGCGCACCGGCAAAACATCAAGCTGTTTCGCGATGCCAGCCGGCTGGCGCGCGACCCCGACGTGCGTTCATGGGCCAGCAAGATGGCACCGGCCCACGAGCAGCATCTGTCCGATGCGCGCTCCCTGCCTTCGGCGCGCTGGCTGACCTACACGCCTTACGATCCCGGCAACTTCCAGGGCGGCATGTAAGGGGGCAGCGTCTTTAGCCTTTGGCGACGGGACGCGCAGGGTCGCTGCACCACTGGCTCCAGCTGCCGGCAAACAGCGGCGCGCGGCCGAGTCCAGCGATTTCCATCGCCAGCAGGTTGACGTTGGCACTGACGCCGCTGCCGCACTGGTGCACCACGCTGGCCGGATCGCGCTGGCCGAGCAGGGCCTGAAACTCCTGGCGCAGCTGCTCAGCCGGCTTAAAGCGCCCGTCGGGCAGCATGTTCAGGCCCGAGGGGCGGTTCAGTGCGCCCGGGATGTGTCCGGCCACCGGGTCGAGCGGTTCGACCTCGCCGCGGTAGCGCGCTTCGGCGCGCGCATCGATCAGGGTTTGGGTCTGGGTCTGGGTCTGGGTCTGGGTCTGTCCAGCCTGAACCAGGGCCTGGGCGACTTGGTCGACCGTGAGCAGGCGCGCTTTGGGCGCCGTCGGCACGAAGGGCGGGTCGGCCGGGGCGCCAACAGGCCCCGCGCCGCTTTCGACCGCGCCACCGGCGCCTTGCCAGGCGGCCAGCCCACCATCGAGCACGGCCACGGCTTCGTGTCCCACCCACTTGAGCATCCACCACAGCCGGCCACAAAATCCGCTGTTTTGGCGGTCGTAGACCACCACCTGGGTCTGGGCATTGACGCCGGCCTGGGTCAGCCATTGGGCAAAGTGCTCGGGCGTGGGCAGCGGATGTCTGCCCCCGCTGGCCGTCGCTGCGCCGGCTCGCTTTTCGCTCAGCGCCGCATCGAGATCGGCGTGGCGCGCCCCGGCGATGTGCAGCGTCTCGTACTGCTCGCGTCCGGCCTTGGGCTGCATCAGCTCGAAGCTGCAGTCAAAGACTTGCAAGGGGCGGCCCTGCGCGATGAGTTGGCTCAGTTCGTCGGCGGTGATCAGGGTGGTGTACATGGTGGGCTTTCAGGGTTCGCGGTTCGGGGCGCCGCAGTCCTTCGCAGGACGGTGGCCAGCACGCCGCTGGCGGTGATGAGCACCATGCCCAGCCAACCGATGAGCGGGATCTGGTCGCCCAACAGCAGCAGGCTGTAGAGGGCGCCGAACACGATGCCACTGTACTGCAGGTTGGCCACCACCAGGGTGGCGCCTTGCCGGTAGGCGCGGGTCATGCACCACTGGCCGATGGTGGCCAGCAGGCCCATGGGCGCCAGCCACAGCGCAGCGCCTGTGTTCAGGCTGGAAAACTCGAGCACTGCGCTGACCAGGCCGCCGCAGGCCGTGCAGGCCAGCCCGAAATAGAGCACCGTGCGCTCGTCAGGCTCGCCCATACGGCCCAGCGCGCTCACTTGCAAATAGGCCAGCGCCGAGACCAGGCCAGACATCAGGCCGATCAGCCCGGCAAACAGCTGCTGGTGCTCCAGCGTGGGCCGCAGGACCATGACCACGCCAATAAAGCCGGCTAACACGGCCAGCATGAGCGGGCCTTGCTGCGGCACGCGAGGCCGCCCCAGCAGCCATTGACCTCCGAGCAGGAAAGCGCCAACCCAGACACTGCTCATGTAGTTCAGGGTGATGGCAGTGGCCAGGGGCAAGGCGGCAATCGCCACGTACCAGGCTGTCAGCGCGACCACGCCGGTGGCGCTGCGCCAGGCGTGGGCGGCCGGCACCTGGGTGCGCCAGGTCACCGAACGCAGCCGCAGGGCCGCAGCCATGAGCAGTGCGCTGATCACGCCGCGGTAAAACACCAGCTCGGCCGCATGAAAGTGCTCGCTGGCGACCTTGACGCAAAATCCCATGCTGGCAAAGGCCAGGCAGCTCAGCAGCATCCACAGCGCGCCCCGCGATGAGGCGTGCAGCGCGGCGGCGCTCAAATGCTCTGGGTGGTCTTGGTGGCGCCCATCTCGCGCCGATACCACTCGTGAAAGTGCTGCATGCCGTCTTCCATGGGGCTCTGGTAGGGGCCGAACTCGTCATCGCCGCGCTCGAGCAAGGCCAGCCGGCCCGCATCCATGCGCTGGGCGATCTCGTCGTCTTCGATGCAGGTTTCCATGTAGGCGGCCTGCTGCGCCTCGACAAACTCGCGCTCGAAGGCGCAAATTTCTTCGGGGTAGTAGAACTCGATCAAGTTGAGCGTCTTGTTGGGCCCCTGCGGATGCAAGCTGCTGACCACCAGCACATGCGGGTACCACTCGACCATGATGTGGGGATAGCAGGTCAGCCAGATCGCGCCATATTTGGGCGGCTCGCCGCTGCGGTACTGCAGCACCACATCGTGCCACTTCTTGTAAACGTCGGTACCAGGCTTGCCCAGCTTGTCGGACACGCCCACGGTCTGTACCGAGTAGTGCTGGCCCAGTTGCCAGCGCAGGTCGTCGCAGGTGACGAAATTGCCTAGGCCCGGGTGAAAGGGGCCCACGTGGTAGTCCTCCAGATAGACCTCGATGAAGGTCTTCCAGTTGTAGTTGCATTCGTGCAACTGGACCCGGTCGAGCTGGTAGCCGGCAAAGTCCAGATCGGCCTGCGCGGTCATGCCCGCCAGATCGGCCGCCATATCGCGGCCGTTGTCCTCGAAGATCAGGCCGTTCCAGCGGGTGGTCTTGTAGCGGTTGAGGTTCAGGCAGGGGTCGGTTTGGAAGTGCGGCGCGCCGATGAGCTCGCCCCGGGTGTCGTAGGTCCAGCGGTGCAAGGGGCAGACGATGTTGCTGCCGGTATTGCCCCGGCCCTTGAGCATCACCGCCTGGCGGTGGCGGCACACGTTGGAGATCAGTTCAATGCCCGCCGCATTGCGCACCAGCGCACGGCCTTCGGCCTCTTGCGGCAGGGCGTAGAAGTCGCCGAGCTCGGGCACTGCCAGCTCATGCCCAAGATATCGGGGGCCGCGGGCAAACAGCCTTTGCCGCTCGCGCTCGTACAAGGCCGGGTCAAAGTAGCTGCTGACGGGCAGCTGGCTGGTCGCTTGCAGCAGGCGTAGGCTCAGGTCGGACATGGCTTGTGTGGGTTCACCCCGGCAAGTGGAGGTCTGGGGCGCGCCCCGGCACCCATCGGGTCGAGTCAAGCTCTGGTCGCTTGGGGCCGTGGGCCGGCGATTGTACTGTCGGCGCCCAGACGCGGGCCTTCCAGGACTTTGCCTTTTTGATCACACTTTGTTGCCTCATTTGACACCTTGAGCTGTCAAATGGCTGGGACGGGCGCTCTGATGAGCCTAGAATGTTCGCAAGACAGACTCCGCAATTGCTTCGCCTATGCCCACAAGCTGCGCCAGTGCAGACCCTAACGCTGAAAGTTACGAGACCGCCTTGCAGGAGCTCGAACAATTGGTGGCGCGTCTGGAGGGGGGGCAGTTGCCGCTCGATCAGTTGCTCGGCAGTTACCAGCGGGGTGCCCAATTGCTGGCTTTTTGCCGCGACAAGCTCACGGCCGTCGAAAACCAGGTCAAGCTGCTGGAAAGCGGCGAACTCAAGCCCTGGTCTGCCGATTGAGTCGGCGCAAGGAGCTGTCTTGACCGCTGCGCGTCCCCCCCGCCTCGCCGACTTCGATCTGGCTCGATGGATGAGCCAGCGCCTAGATAGCGTCGAGTCTGCGCTCGGGCGCTGGGTCGGCCCGGCGGGCAGTTTGCCTCCCTCGCTGGCCGAGCCGATGCGCTACGCGGTGCTCGACGGCGGCAAGCGGCTGCGGCCCTTGCTGGTGCTGGCCGCCTGCGAGGCGGTGCAGGGCCATGAGGCCGCGGCTTTGCGGGCGGCCTGCGCGGTCGAGCTTATCCACGCTTACTCCCTGGTGCACGATGACATGCCCTGCATGGACAACGATGTGCTGCGCCGGGGCAAACCGACGGTGCATGTGCAGTTTGGCCAGGCCAGCGCCATGCTGGCCGGCGACGCCTTGCAAGCCCTGGCCTTCGAGTTGCTCACCCCCGATGACGCTGAGGTGCCGCCACCGGTCCAGGCCCAGTTGTGCCGCATGCTCGCGCGCGCGGCCGGTGGCCAGGGCATGGCCGGCGGTCAGGCCATTGACCTGGCCCATGTGGGTCAGCGCATCGATGCGCTGCAGCTGCACGAGATGCACCGGCTCAAGACCGGCGCGCTGCTGCTGGCCAGCGTGCAGATGGGGGCCGTCTGCGGCCAGCCCGATGCACAGGCCATGGCCGCCCTGAGCGAGTACGGCCGCACGGTCGGCCTGGCTTTTCAGGTGGTGGACGACATTTTGGACGTTACAGCCGACTCTCACACCCTGGGCAAGACGGCCGGCAAGGACGCCGCGCAGGACAAGCCCACCTTTGTTTCGCTCATGGGTTTGCGTCAATCGCAAAACTATGCGCAAGAGCTGCTGTCTCAGGCGCAGGCCAGCTTGCGCCAAAGCGGTTTGTCGGAGACTCGGGCGCTGCAGGCCCTGGCCGACAAGTTGGTCAATCGCGCCTTTTGAGCGCAGCCCTTGCATTTCGAGGAGCACCGCATGCATGCCTTGCTTGAATCCATCCACAGCCCGGCCGATGTGCGCCGGCTCGCACGTGCCGATCTGCCCGAGTTGGCGCAGCAGCTGCGTGCCTACCTGCTCGAGAGCGTGGCGCGCACCGGTGGCCACCTGAGCTCCAATTTGGGGACGGTCGAGCTGACGGTGGCGCTGCACTATGTGTTCAACACCCCGCACGACCGGCTGGTGTGGGACGTGGGCCATCAAACCTATCCGCACAAGATCCTGACGGGCCGGCGTGAGCGCATGTCCAGCTTGCGCCAGCTCGGCGGGCTTTCGGGCTTTCCCAGGCGCGAGGAGAGCGAGTACGACACCTTTGGCACGGCCCATTCGTCGACTTCGATCTCGGCGGCCCTGGGGATGGCGCTGGCGGCCAAGCAAAAAGGCGAGGAGCGCCGTGCCGTGGCCATCATCGGCGACGGCGCGATGAGCGCCGGCATGGCCTTCGAGGCGCTCAACAACGCGGGCGTGGCCGACTGCAATGTGCTGGTGGTGCTCAACGACAACGACATGAGCATCAGCCCGCCGGTGGGCGCGCTCAACCGCTACCTGGCGCAACTTATGAGTGGGCAGTTTTATGCCAAGGCCAAAAGCGTGGGCAAAAGCGTGCTCAAAGGCGCACCCACCTTGTTTGAACTGGCCAAGCGCATTGAAGAACACGCCAAAGGCATGGTGGTGCCGGCCACGCTGTTTGAGCAATTCGGCT
>CANHBU010000104.1 GCA_947458345.1 Comamonadaceae bacterium | reverse complement strand
GCCCTGGCGCGGCCGCGGTACAGTGTTGGTTGGGCCGCAAGCGCAAGAGCGCCTGCGGCGCAGCGTCTTTTTAACTGTGCGCTACAACTTTCTACAACTGTTCCGACAAGGCTTTGCAGGCCACCGGGGCTGGCCGCGTGCCTGGCGCCGGGCCGAGCCTGCGCCGACTTACGACGCCGTGGTCGTCGGTGGCGGCGGGCATGGGCTGGCCACCGCCTTGCATTTGGTGCGCGACGAGGGCCTGGCGCGGGTGGCGGTGCTCGAGCGCAGCTGGCTCGGGGGCGGCAACACCGGGCGCAACACCACGGTGATCCGCTCGAACTACCTGCGCGAACCGGGCATCCGCTTCCAGGACGAGAACCTGAGCCTGTGGCAGCAACTGAGCCAGCGGCTGGACTTCAACCTCATGGTCAGCCAGCGCGGTCAAATTGAAGTCATCCAGACCTGGGCCAAGTTGCGCGATGCGCGTCGGCGCATGCACGCGATGCGCCTGATTGGCGCCGACTATGAGTTGCTCGACGCCGACGCGGTCTACAAGCTCTTGCCGCTGCTGCGCCGCGATGCCAATATGCGCTTGCCAGTCCTTGCTGGCGCTTGGCAGGGCCGCGCCGGTACCGTGCGTCACGACGCGGTGGCCTGGGCCTATGCGCGGGCGGCCAGTGCAGCGGGCGTGGACATCATCGAAAACTGCGAGGTCACCGGCATCGAATGCCAGGGCGATCGGGTGCAGGCGGTGCAGACCACCCGCGGGCGCATCGCCACCGAGCGCCTGGGTTTGGCGGTGGCCGGCTCAAGCAGCCGGCTGGCCGCGATGGCCGGCCTGAGCCTGCCGCTGGAGACGCTGACGCTGCAGGCCTTCGTGTCCGAGCCGCTCAAGCCTATGCTCGATGTCATCGTCTCTTGCCCTGCGCTGGGGATTTACCTGAGCCAGTCGGACAAGGGCGAGCTGGTGATTGGCGGCGGCCCTGATGCGGGACTGTCCTGGACCCAGCGCGGCCAATTTGGCGTGATCGAGGACTGTGTGGCCAGCCTGGTCGAGCTGTTTCCGGCGCTGGCTCGCGTCAAGCTGATGCGCACCTGGGGCGGAGCGATCGACTTGTCGGCCGACACCAGCCCTATCTTGTCGCTCACCCCGGTGCAAGGCTTGTGCGTGAGCGCGGGCTGGGGCTCGGGGGGCTTCAAGTCGATTCCAGCTGGCGGGCGCAGCCTGGCCGGCTTGCTCGCACGCGGGCAGGCCGACCGATTTGCCGCGCCGTTTTCGCTTGAGCGGTTCAGCAGTGGCCGCCTGCTGTTCGAGACGGCCAGCGCGTCGAACCGGTTTTGAGGCGCACACCATGCTCCTGATCGATTGTCCCCATTGCGGCCCGCGCAGCGAGCATGAGTTCATTGGTATGGGCGAGGCTGCCGAGCGGCCGGCCGAGCCGGCGGCGCTGGACGATGAGGCCTGGGGCGGCTACCTCTACCACCGCCGCAACCCCGACGCGCCGGTGCTCGAGCACTGGTGGCATGTGCACGGTTGCCGCAGCTGGCTGCAAGTGCAGCGCGATCCGCACACGCAGGCCATCGTGGCCTGCCAGCCTTGCCAGGAGCGGCCATGAGTGGTTGGCGTCTGCCCGAAGGAGGCCAACTGCTCGATCGCTCGCGTCCGCTGGACTTCGAGTTTGACGGCCGCCGCTTGCAGGGCTTTGCAGGTGACACGCTGGCGTCTGCCTTGCTGGCCAGCGGCGTGCAGGTGCTGGCGCGCAGCTTCAAGTACCACCGCCCGCGCGGCGCAATGGCGGCCGGCTGGGAGGAGCCCAATGCCTTTGTGGGACTGCAGGCGCCCTGGGTTGAGCCCAATGTGCTGGCCACCGCGCAGCCCCTGCTTGAGGGCCTGCGCGCGCACGGTCAGCGGGCCTGGCCTTCGCTGGGCTGGGACCTCATGGCCTGCGCCGAGCTGCTCTCCCCGTGGCTGCCCGCAGGCTTTTACTACAAGGCCTTCAAGTCGCCTGCCTGGGCCTGGCCCTGGTTCGAGCGGGCGCTGCGGCATGCAGCCGGTTTGGGCCGACTGCCTGGGCCCGACGCCCCGGACGCGAACCGGTCGCGCGCAGCCAGCGGCCATCTGCGCCGTTTTGCCCATGCCGATGTGCTCATCGTCGGTGCCGGTGTGGCCGGCCTGTGGGCCGCCTGGGCGCTGGCCGAAGCAGGCGCGCGCGTGATTTTGGTCGACGACGCACCGCGGCCCGGTGGGCGTTGGCTGGACCGGCCCGCCGGCAACGCCATGCAGGCCTGGATCGATCAGGCCGTGCGGGCTCTCGACGCCTGCGCGCAGGTGCAGCGCTGGCCGCTGACCCAGGTGGTCGCCCGGCACGATCACGGTCTGTTCGTGGCCGTCGATCGCAGCGAGCCCGGGCGCGAGCGCATCTGGAAGGTGCGCGCGGCGCATGCCTTGCTGGCCACCGGTCAGATCGAGCGGCCGCTGCTGTTTGCCGACAACGACCGGCCGGGCATTGTCTTGGCCGGCGCGGTCAGCAGCTATTTGCACCGCTGGGCGGTGGCGCCGGGCCGGCGCATGGTGCTGGCGGCCAACAACGATGTGGCCTGGCGCGCGGCCTTTGAGGCCCACGATGCCGGGGTGCAGGTGCTGGCCGTGGCCGATATCCGCAGCCAGGTCCATCCCCGCCTGCTGGCCCAGGCCCAGGCGCGTGGTCTGTCGGTGCAGTTGGGCACGCGGGTGCGCGGTGTGCGCGGGCGCTCGGCGCTGCGCGAGGTCGCCCTGGGCGCAGACGGCGGTGCGGTGCGCTGGCACCCGGCCGATCTGCTGGCGACCTCTGGGGGCTGGAGCAGTGCGCTGGCCTTGCATGCGCAGGGCGGTGGCACCAGTGCTTACGACCCGCAGTTGCACGGCATGGTGCCTGTGCCGGGCCCTGGCGCGCCGATGGGCATTGGCGCCGTCACCGGTGTGCAGGGCACCCGGGCCTGTCTAGCCTCGGCCGAGCGCGCGGTGAGCGCTTTGGCCAGCAGCCTCGGGCTGCGCCTGCCGCGCCTGCCCGAGTTGCCCCAAGACCTTGAGTGGGCCGAGCTTGACGGGTGCAGCCCGGTCGATCTGAGCGGGCTGGAGCGCGGCCGCGTCTTTGTCGACCAGGCCAGCGACGTCACCCTCGACGACCTGCGGCTGGCCCAGCGCGAGGGCTATGAGTCGCCCGAGCATCTCAAGCGTTACACGGCTTTGGGCATGGGTCCCGATCAGGGTCGGACCTCTTCGGTCCATGGGGCGGTGCTGATGGCGCAACTGCGGGGCCTCGATCCGGGCTCACTGGGCGCGACGCGGCTGCGGCCGCCCTACACGCCGGTGCCTTTTGGCGCGATCGCGGGCTTCGAGCCCGGCAGCCTGATTCGGCCGGTGCGGCGCACACCCCTGTCGGCCTGGCATGAGGCCGCTGGGGCGGTCATGTACGAGTCGGGCGGCAACTGGCGCAGGCCAGGCTATTACCCACAGCCCGGCGAGTCGATGGCGCAAGCCGTCGAGCGCGAGTGCCGGGCCTGCCGCCAGGGGCTTGCGATGTACGACAGCTCGCCGCTGGGCAAGTTCGAAATCGAAGGGCCCGATGCGCTGCAACTGCTCGAACACGCCTATGCCTGCCGGGTGGCCGATCTGAAGGTCGGCCGCGGCCGTTATGCGCTGATGCTGCGCGAAGACGGGCGCATCTTTGACGACGGCACTGTTTTCAGGCTGGGCGAGCATCGCTGGTGGATCACCACCACCAGCGGACAGGCGCAGGCCGTGCATGCCTGGCTCGAGTCCTTGCTGCAGGTTCATTTTCGCGCTCGCCTGCGGGCCTTTGTCACGCCGGCGACCGAGCAGTGGGCGGCCTTGGTGGTGTGTGGGCCGCAGGCGCGGCAACTGCTCGATGCGTGCGGCTGCAGCATTGACCTGGCCCCAAGCGCCTTTCCATTCGTGGCTTGGCGCGAAGGCCTGCTGGGCGGCCATCCGGTGCGGCTGTTTCGGGTGAGTTTTACCGGCGAGCTCAGCTTCGAGGTGCACCTGCCGGCGCGGCGCGCCCTCGACCTGTGGCAGCAACTGTTGCGGCAGGGCCAGCCGATGGGGCTGGCTGTGATCGGCTCGGAGGCCAACCATGTGCTGCGCGTCGAAAAAGGATTTGTTTCGGTCGGCCACGAAGTCGATGGCTGCACCAACCCCCATGACTTGGGCTTGAGCTGGGCGGTGCGTATGGACAAGGCTGACTTCGTTGGCAAACGCTCCTTGCTGCGAGATCAGGCCCGGCCCCAGGGGCGTGCCCAGTTGGTGGGCTTGTCGGTCGAGGCGGGCCAGGTGCCGCTGGAAGAGGGCGCTCAAATTTTGTGCGAGGGGCTCGACATGGACCCACTGGGCGCCCGGCAGCGCGAGCAGGCCAGCGCCGGCTTTGTCACGGCCAGCGTCTGGAGTGCGTCCCTTGGCCGTGCGGTGGCCTTGGCCTTGCTGCAAGACGGAGCCAAGCGCCACGACCAGCAGGTCTGGGTCACTGCCGGTGGCCCGGGCGCGCTTGCCCGCCGGCCGGCCCGCGTGGTGGCGCCGGTGTTCTACGACGTCGAGGGGGGGCGCATGCGTGGCTAATGAAAGCGAATATGCGATCCGAAGCGGCCGCTTGCTGAGCCTGCGCGCCCAGCCGGCGCGCTGGCTCGACGAGCTGGCCGGCGGTCTGTCCGAGCTGCCGGTGTGCCGCCAGATGTCTGCGGGATCGACCCTCTGGCTGCGGCTGGGGCCTGACGAATGGTGGTCCTGGTGCGAGGGCGCTGACGACGATGCCGGGACGGCGCAAGCGGCGATGCAGGCCATTGCCCGCGCCGCTGGGCCTGCCCACCATGCGTGTGTGGATCTGAGCGATGCCTACTGCGCCTTGCGGGTGCGATCACCGGCCGCTGACTTGCTTTGTCAGGGCTGCGACCTCGATTTCGCGCGGCTTGCGGCCAATTTTGCCGGGCGCACCCGGCTGTCGGCCTACACCGTGGTGTTGGCGCCCAGTGGCGCCGAGCCGGGCGCGATGGGCCTGTGGGCCGATGCGAGCCTGACCCAGAGCTTGCAAGCTTGGCTGGCCCGCGCGGGCGATCTGCTCAGGGCGGGCGCCGGCCGCCCGGTCTAGCCCGTCACACTAGCCGGCCCGCCACACAAGTCGGCTCACCCCTCAAGCTGGTTCACCCCTCAAGCCGGCGCAGCCTCGCGCCGGACCGCTTGTTCGGCCGCGATGCGCTCGGCCAAGGTCTTGCGAAAGCGCGCCGCCCCGGCGTCGAGCAGCAGGCCGATGTGGGGTTTGGTCGGGTTCTTCATGCCGCGGTGCACCGCCTCGAGCACCTGCCGGTCTTCCTCGAAGGCCGCTTTGGCGCCCGCGGCAATGCGCTCGGTCAGCGCCTGGTTGTGCGGGTCGGTGTTGCGGTGCTGCAGCCAAAAGTAGAGCGTGCGGTCGGCATCGATGGGGGTCAGGAAGTTGTACGAGACCATGCGGTAGATGCGCGGGTCGTCGCCTGTCGTCTGCCCGCCCATGCCGGCTGGCGCAAAGATGCTGCGGTTGATTGCAATCGAAGGCAGTTGAACCTCGTAGTGCTGCAAGCGGTCGGCTGGACCCTCGAACTTGACCAGCGGCGCGTAAAAGGGCGGAGGTGGCTTGCCATAGATCCAGCGGCTGCAGACCACACCGTGCTCGTCGCTGTCAATTTCCAGGGGCGTGTCTTCGGTGCCCGATGAAGCGAAGGTGCTGCGGTGGACCCAGGCCACGTGGGACGGATCGAGCAGGTTGTCAACCAGCCACAGGTAGTGGCAATCGCACAGCAGGCTGTCGCCCTGGGTCATGTGCCAGCTCGGATCGTCGTGGTGCTCGATGTGCAGCAGCGCCGTGTGCTCGGCCTGCTCGGGCTCTCCCATCCAGATCCACAGCAGGCCGTAGCGATCGCGCACCGGGTAACTGCGCACCCGGGCGGCCGCCGGAATGCGCGCCTGGGTGGGGGCCTCAATGCAGGTGCCGCAGCCGTCGAAGGTCAGGCCGTGATAGCCGCATTCAATCGCGTCGCCCTTGATGCGCCCCATGGACAGCGGCAGCTTGCGGTGCGGGCAGGCGTCTTCCAGGGCCACGGGCGAGCCGTCCTGGCGGCGGTAAAGCACGATGTCTTGGCCCAGCAGCCGCACCGCCAGGGGCTCACGGGTGACTTCGCGCGAGACGCGCGCGACGTACCAGCTGTTGCGCAGGAAGGCATCGGGTGCGGTCAACTCGAGGATGGACATGTCGGTATTGAGGGGGGCGTTGGTTCTGAAGAAGGTCAGAAGAGGGTCTGAAGAATACACCGGTCGGCGTCGCCACCGGCCGGCTCAGCCGAACTCGTAGGAGCCCATATCGACCTGCAGGGCGTGCTCGATGAACCAGCGGCGCCCCGGGTCGTCCTGCGCAGCACCGACGGCGACCATCAGGGGCAACAGATGGTCTTCCCGCGGATGGGCCTGCCGGGCCATGGGAGCCTGGCTCCAGGCGCTCAGCAGCTCGCGCCTTCGGCGGGGGTCGGGGTGGCAAACGGCGCTGGCCAAAAACTGCTCGAAGGCCTGCGCCACCGGCGTGGCCGCCGGCTT
>CANHBU010000103.1 GCA_947458345.1 Comamonadaceae bacterium | reverse complement strand
GCGGAGGGGTAGTTTTCGATCGCCAAGGTGTCGTTGAGCTGTCCGCCCATGCGCTCGGCGGCCATGCCAGTGCGTATGCCTTTGCGCGCCGCATAGACGGCCGCGGCCGCACCGGCCGGCCCGCCACCCACGATGAGCATGTCATAGGGGTCTTGGGCATCAAGCTTGGCCGCTTGGCGAGCGGCCGCACCCGTGTCGAGCTTGGCGATGATTTCTTCCACGCTCATGCGGCCCGAGCCAAAGACCTGGCCGTTGAGAAAGACCATGGGTACGGCCATGATCTGACGCGCCTGGACCTCCTTCTGGAAGGCACCGCCTTCAATCACCACGGTCTGCACCCGGGGATTGACGATGGCCATCAGCGAGAGCGCCTGCACCAAGTCCGGGCAGTTGTGGCAGGACAGGGACATGTAGACCTCGAACTTGAAATCGCCATCGAGGGCGCGGATGCTTTCGATCACCTCCGGCTCGACCTTGGGCGGGTGGCCGCCGGTCCACAGCAGCGCCAGCACCAGCGAGGTGAATTCGTGTCCCAAGGGCAGACCGGCAAAGCGCACGCCGCTGCTTTGGCCTGCTCGCGTCACCACGAAGGAAGGCCGGCGCGCATCCTGACCCCTCAGATCCAGGCTGACCTGGTCCGACAGGCTGGCAATGGTCTGCAGCAAATCGCGCATGTCGGCGGCGGTGGCGCTGTCATCGAGCGAAGCCGTCAAGCCGATAGGGTGGCGCAGCAGGCCAAGGTACTGCTGAAGTTGCGATTTGAGACTGTCGTCGAGCATGGGATCCTCCTGGAGTCTTGGGTGCCCCTGGGCACAGCGCATGCCGGCGGACCGGTACGCGCTGCACGCAGCGCCCTGCAAAGCGCAGGGCAGGGGCGGATGGGTTTAGATCTTGCCGACCAGGTCGATCGACGGGGCCAGGGTTTTGGCGCCTTCATTCCATTTGGCCGGGCACACCTGGCCGGGGTTGGCGGCGGTGTACTGAGCGGCCTTGAGCTTGCGCAGCGTCTCTTTCACGTCGCGGGCGATTTCGTTGGAATGCACTTCCAGGGTCTTGATCACGCCATCGGGGTTGATCACGAAGGTTCCGCGCAGGGCCAGGCCTTCGGCTTCGATGTGCACGCCAAAGGCGCGGGTCAGGGTGTGGGTGGGGTCGCCCACCAGGGGGAACCGGGCCTTGCCCACGGCGGGCGAGGTCTCGTGCCAGACCTTGTGCGAAAAATGGGTGTCGGTGGTGACGATGTAGACCTCGGCGCCGGCCTTCTGGAATTCGGCGTAGTTGTCAGCGGCGTCCTCGACTTCGGTCGGGCAGTTGAAGGTGAAGGCGGCGGGCATGAAGATCAGCACCGACCATTTGCCTTTGAGGCTTTGATCGGTGACTTCGATGAATTTGCCGTTCTGGAAGGCTTGGGTCTTGAAGGGCTGGACGGTGGTGTTGATCACGGTAACTCCTATGGGTTTGAAGAGATTCCGGAGGCAAAGCGCTTCTGGAATGGAAGGAATAATAGGTTTTGACAATCGAAAAACAAAATTGATTGTCTTCATCAATCCGATAGTCAAAATGTTGCGGCGCAGCAAAGTGGCCGCCTGAGAAGCTTCGGGCGATCGAGACAAATCGGGCACAGGCAGTCGCCGTCGATGGGGTTACAGTCCCCGCGATGCGCCCTGTGTCAGCCGATTCCTTGCCCATCCATCGGGACCCACAGTACCAGCGCTTGTGGGCGGTGGGCATGTCGGCTGGGGTGATTCGCTGGGTGGAGGTGCTCGCTTACGCGGTCTTCACCTACGAGCAAACCGAGTCGGCCCTGTGGGTCGCCAGCCTGATGATGCTGCGCATGTTGCCGCTGGCGCTGTTTGGCGTCTCTCTGGGTGCTTTGGCGGCGCGCCTGTCACGGCGCAAAGTGCTGCTGGTGGTCCATGTGGCCCTGTTTGCCAACACGGTCGGCCTGCTGCTGATGTCGCTGTACGGGCGGGTGGAGGTCTGGCACCTGGCGGCAGCCAGCGCCTTGAGCGGTGTCTTGTGGGCCTGCGACATGCCGATGCGGCGTGGCCTGATGGGCGACATCGCCGGGCCACAACGCATGGCCCAGGCCATGTCGCTCGATGTGGTGGCCGCCAGCGTCTGCCGCCTAATCGGTCCAGGCCTGGGCGGGCTGCTGATCGCACGTGGCGGCCTGACTGGGGTCTTCCTGTGTCTGGCGCTGCTGTATTTGCCGGGCCTGCTGGCCTTGGCTCACCTGCGCGAGCCGCGCGCAGCCGTGCTGTCCGCCCGAAAATCTTTGGCGGCTTTGTTCACAGGCGGTCTGCAGGCGGCGCGTGAGTCGCCGCAGTTGCGCGCTGCCTTGTGGCTGACGATTTTGTTCAACCTGTTCGCCTGGCCGGTGCTCAGCATGGTGCCGGTCATCGGCCATGAGCGCCTGCAGCTCGACCCGCAGGGCCTCGGTCTGCTGGCCAGTCTGGAGGGTGTGGGATCGCTGCTGGGCGCCTTGCTGCTGAGCCTGGGTGCCTCGCGCTGGGGCCATGGGCGGGTTTTCCTCGGGGCTGTGGTGTCGTTCATGCTGCTGCAGATTGTGCTGGCCTGGAGTCCCCAGGTCTTGATCACCGGCGCGGCCCTGTTGTCCCTCGGCTGTGTCCAAGCGGGCTTTGCGGTGATGCAGTCGACGCTGGTCTACACCGCCGCACCGGAGCCCCGCCGCGCCGAGGCCATGGGCCTGATGACCATGTGCATCGGAGTCTCGCCCCTGGGCTTTCTGGCCGTGGGTGCGCTGGCCGAGCGCATTGGCGCGCCCGCCGCGACCCTGGTATTTGCTTTGTGCGGCCTGCTGGGGGTGGCCCTGAGCTGGCCCATGTGCCGCGCCTGCCTTTTTGAGCCGACCCGAGCATTGAAGCAGACCGAGCATTGAGGCGGGCCGAGCATTGAGCGCGGCGCCGTGGCGCAGGCAAACGGGCCGCTGGCTCTCGCTGGCTCAGACTGCGCCTAGCGGCTGCCAACAGCCCAGACGGGCAAAGGGCTTTGCGCGAGCTGCAGCGTCAGCCAGTCGAGCAGCGCCCGGATGCGCGGCACGTCGAGCCGCTTGAGCGGGACCAGGGCCTTGAGCCAGAGATCGGGAAACCGGATCTCGGGCATGAGCTCGATCAGTTCGCCCCGAGCCAGGGCCGGGGCGGCCAGATAGTCCGAGATCATGCCGATGCCCAGACCCTCGATGCAGGCTTGGCACAGCGCCGCGCCGTCATTGGTCTGCAGCTTGGGCCGCACCTCCACCGCCTGCGTGCCGGCCGGGGTGTCGAACTCCCAAAATGATCCCGAGGTCATGAAGACCAGGCAGTCGTGGTCGACCAGATCGGTGACCCGTTCGGGCCGGCCCCGGCGCGCCAGATAGCTCGGTGCGGCGCACAGGCGCCGGCCGATGGGCGCAAGGTTGAAGTCACGCACCTGCCCGTAGAGCTCGGGCAGGGCGCCGATGGCCATGTCAAAACCTTCTTGCAGGGGATTGACCGTGCGGTCGGCCAGCACGATGTCCATGCTCACCCGGGGTTGCTCCTGCATGAAGCGCTGCAGCACGTCGCTCAGGCACAGCGTGCCCAGGGTGGTGGGCACCTTGATGCGGATATGGCCTTCGAGCTCGCCGCTGGCCTGCGCCATGCCGGCCAGCGTGTCGTCGAGTTGGCGCACCAGGGCGCGCACCTGCGGCAGGTAACGCTCGCCGACATCGGTCAGGCTCAGGCGGCGCGTGCTGCGCAGAAACAGCGGCGCCCTGATGCGCCACTCGAGCTGGGCGATGCGTTTGGTGATCACCGAGGGCGCCACCTGCTGCCTGCGGGCCACTTCCGAGAAGCTGCCCGCATCGGCCACAGCAATGAAGGCTTTGAGATTGCTCAGGGTGTCCATGGTCTATTTTTCTTGATTTAGAAAAAGTGATCTCTCAAAAAGCGTATTGTGTGTGTATTTGCAAATAAATATCATTGCGGCTTCGCGTTCAAACCCGACAGGCCTCACCATGTCCCTCAACAAGCCTTACCTGCGAATCGCCACCGAAGAGGCGTTTGCCCCGCCCGAGATGTTCCGCATCTACCAAAAGATCCTGGCTGGCAGCGATGTCGACCCGGGCTTTGTGGGTCTGATGGGCTTTTACATGAGCAGCCCGAGCGAGCGAGCGCAGCACATCATGCGTTGCTTGCAGGACCTCGATCAGATCCGACTGGCCCATATGGATGAGGCCGGCATCGACCATCAGGTGCTGGCCCTGACCGCCCCCGGTGTGCAGATCATGGACAAGGCCACCGCGGTGTCTTTTGCGCGCGTGGCCAATGACTTTCTGGCCGATGCGGTGCGTCGCCACCCGACGCGCTTTACCGGCATGATTTCCTTGCCGGTGCAAGATCCGCAGGAGGCGGCCAAGGAGATCGAGCGCGGCGTCACCCAGTTGGGCATGCACTCGGTGGTGATCAACTCGCACACCCATGGCGAGTATTTGTCCGACCCCAAGTTCTGGGACATTTTTGCCGCAGCCGAGCAGCACGGCACGCCGATTTACCTGCACCCCAATTCGCTGCCGCGCAATATGCTCGAGCCCTTCCAGGAGTGCGGGCTCGACGGTGCAATTTACGGCTTCGGGGTCGAGACCGGCCTGCATGCGCTGCGCATCATCACCGCCGGTGTGTTTGACCGCTTTCCCAAGCTGCAGATGATCATCGGCCACATGGGCGAGGCGCTGCCGTTTTGGTCTTACCGTCTCGATTACATGCACCAGGCGACGGTGCGCTCCAAGCGCTACGAGAGCATCAAGCCGATCCAGAAAAAGCCCAGCGACTACCTGCGCGAGAATTTCTACATCACCAACAGCGGCGTGGCCTGGGAGCCGGCGATCAAGTTCACCCAGTCCATCGTAGGGGTAGACCGGGTGCTCTATGCGATGGACTATCCCTACCAGTATGCTGCCGAGGAAGTGCAACTGCTCGATCGCATGGACATGAGCGCCGAAGACAAGAAAAAGTTCTTCCAGACCAATGCCCAGAAGGTCTTTGGCATCGGCACGCTTTAATTACATCATTGCAAGACATACAGGAGACGACGAGATGAAACCCCTAGGATCAACTTTGCGCACGCTGCTGGCGCTGACCGCATCGGCTCTGGCCATTGGCGCTCAGGCGCAGGCCTGGCCCACGCAGAGCGTGCGCATCATCGTGCCCTTTACCGCGGGCACCGGCATGGACACGATCGCCAGGGCCGTGGGCCCGCGCCTGAGCGAGCGCCTCGGCCAGCCGGTGGTCATCGTCAACCAGCCTGGCGCCAGCGGCAACATCGGTGCCGATGCGGTGGCCAAGGCCACCGACGGCCACACGCTGCTGATGGGCGCCAACACCATGCTCATGGCCTCGCAGATGTACAAGAACGTGCCTTTCAATCCGGTCAAAGACTTCGCGCCGATTTCTATGGCCGCTTATGGCACCTTGATGCTGGTGGCCCATCCCAAGACGGGCATCAAGTCCATGGCCGAGCTGATTGCGCAGGCCAAGGCCCGGCCCGGCGGCATTTCCTTTGGCTCGCCCGGCGTGGGCACGCCTCACCACATGGCGATGGAGTTGTTCAAGGTGCAGACCAGCCTGTTCATGCTGCATGTGCCCTACCGGGGCACCGCCGGCTACACGCAGGACCTGCTGGCCGGCGAGCTCAATGTCGGCTTCTTGCCCGTGCACATCGCCCAGGGCTTCGTGCGCGATGGCAAGCTCAATGCACTGGCGGTCGGCAGCGCCAAGCGCCATCCGGTGGCACCGGCAGTGGCCACCTTCGAAGAGCAGGGCGTCAAGGGGGTGGAGGTCGACCTCTGGTATGCCTTCTTTGCCCCGGTCAAGACGCCGGCTGCGGTGGTGGCCAAGCTCAACACCGAGATTGCCAGCATCGTTCGCAGCAACGAGGTCAGGGATTTGCTCGGGCGCGCCGGCATGGACGCCTCGGCCTCGACGTCCGATGAGCTCAACCAGCTCACGCAAAAAGACTACCCGCGCTGGGGTGCGGTGATCAAGCGCAACGGCATCGCGGCGGACTGAGCATGAGCGCGCAGCCTGAGCAGGCCATTGCGGTCGTCGGCGGGGGCATTGCCGGACTGGCCTTTGCCCTGTCTTTGCATCAGCGGGGCATCGCCTGCGACGTGTACGAGAGCGTGCCGCAGGTCAAAGAGTTGGGCGTGGGCATCACGCTGCTGCCCCACGGCATGCGCGAGCTGTCGGCCCTGGGCGTGCAGCCCCAGATCGAGGCGGCGGGCATCGAGAACCTCGAGAGCGTGTTCTTCAACCGCTTTGGCCAGTACATCTACCGCGAGCCGCGCGGCCGCCATGCGGGCTACCCCTTGCCCGAGATCGGCATCAATCGCGGCAAGTTGCACCGCATCTTGTTCGAGGCGGCGCTGCAGCGGCTTGGGCCCGATCGCATTCACACCGGCCACCGCTGTGCCGGGGTGACGCAAGACGAGACGGGCGTGACCGTGCACTTTACCGACAGCAGCGGCGCGCAGCTGGCCGGTGTGCGTGCGGGCATTGTGGTGGCCTGCGATGGCATCCACTCGGCCGTGCGCAAGCAGTACTACCCGCAGGAGAAGGTGGC
>CANHBU010000102.1 GCA_947458345.1 Comamonadaceae bacterium | reverse complement strand
CGCCGCCACGACCGCCGCCACCGTAGGGGCTGCGAAAGCCGCCATCGCCACCGCCGCCACCACCGTAGCCGCCACCGCCCGAGCGGCCGCCGCCACCACCGCCACCACCACCGTAGCCACCGCCGCCACCACCACCGCCGAAGCTGCGCGGTGGGCGTGCTTCCATCGGACGCGCCTCATTGACCACGACGCTGCGGCCGCCGAGCGACTGGCCATTCATGCCGTTGATGGCCGCTTGGGCCTCTGCATCGCTGCCCATCTCGACAAAACCGAAACCTTTGGAGCGGCCGGTGTCGCGCTCCATCATCACTTTGGCGCTGGTCACGCTACCAAATTGCGAAAAGCTCTGTTGCAGATCTTCATCGCGAACCGAATACGGCAGGTTGCCGACGTAAAGTTTGTTGCCCATTGCGGGACTCCTCAAGAACACAATAAAAAAGCGATGGAGTCCCGAAAGCACAGCGCGCGAAACTGACCGATCACCCAAAGTGCAAAGGCAAAATCAGCCCATGCCCTTTCATTATGCGCGAGGTATCAGAAAAAGGGTATTAAAAAGTAACTGGGGCTTACCCCGGCTGTTAAGGTTTGTGGCGGGAAAACACCGCCCTTGGGGGGTTTTCCGGTGGTTTTGCCCTCCAGACGCCTTTGTAGAGGGGGTTTTGGGGAGCCGGTGGCCCGGCCCCAGCCAGCGGGGGGGGTGCGCCAGGATTGGAAACCCGGCTTTCATCAGGACACGCCTGGATGCGGCGGCTATGTGGCCGCGATCTGGCCGCGATGGGGTTGAACCTGACGATAACCGGGCCGCAACCCGGCCACAGCCGAGACGTCGGTGCGCGCCGAGCCATCCGGGCGGGTGTTCAAGTGCGCCGCTATACTCGCGGCTTAAGCGCCGATTTGCTCAGCTTGCGGGCGCTCAAGAAATTCAGCTAAAGACGACACGTGCGCAGCCCGGATCGCTTTAGCGATACCGGGTTTTTTTGTTTCAGAGCTTGATTTGACGCTGATTGCAACGCCACAACTGATGCATTTTGAGGAGCCGCTGCGCTTGAGCAGTGGCGCCAGCCTGCGCGGCTACGACCTGTGCTACGAGACTTACGGGCGCCTCAATGCAGGGCGCTCCAACGCGGTGCTGGTCTGCCACGCGCTCAACGCTTCGCACCATGTGGCCGGGGTCTACCTCGATGAGCAGGGCCAGCCCATGCCCCGGTCAGAGGGTTGGTGGGACAACATGGTCGGGCCGGGCAAGCCGCTCGATACCGACCGTTTTTTTGTCATTGGCGTCAACAACCTCGGTTCGTGTTTTGGCTCGACCGGCCCGATGCACCGAAACCCTGAGACCGGTGAGATCTATGGTGCCGATTTTCCGGTGGTCACGGTCGAAGACTGGGTCCATTCGCAGGCGCGCCTGCTCGAGCGCCTGGGCATCGAGCAGCTGGCTGCCGTCATGGGCGGCAGTTTGGGCGGCATGCAGGCCTTGAGCTGGACCCTGCAATACCCCGAGCGCGTGCGCCATGCGGTGGTGGTGGCCAGCGCCCCCAATCTGACGGCCGAAAACATAGCCTTCAACGAGGTGGCCCGTCGCGCCATCGTGACCGACCCCGATTTTCACGGCGGGCATTTTTATCGCCACGGCGTCTTGCCCAAGCGCGGCTTGCGGATCGCCCGCATGATTGGACACATCACCTACCTCAGCGACGATGTGATGAACGAAAAGTTTGGCCGCCAGTTGCGCGATGCGGTACAGGCTGCCGCCTACAAGTATTCGACGCAAGAGGTCGAATTTCAGATCGAGAGTTATTTGCGCCACCAGGGCGATAAATTTGCCGAATACTTCGACGCCAATACTTATTTGCTGATCACGCGCGCCCTGGATTACTTCGATCCGGCTGGCGCCTGCGGCGGCGATCTGGCCCTCGCTCTTGAGCCCGTGAAGGCTCAGTTTTTGCTGGTGAGCTTCACCACAGACTGGCGTTTTTCACCGGCACGCAGCCGCGAGCTGCTCAAGGCCATGCTCGATGTTCGGCTCGATGTCAGCTACGCCGAGATCGATGCACCCCATGGACACGATGCCTTCTTGCTCGACGACGCGCGGTATATGTCGGTGGTGCGCACTTATTTTGAGCGGATGAAATCATGAACCGTGCGCTTGCACCGGCGTCGGCCGATTTGCAGACCCTTGCCAACCTCGTGCCGCCCGGCTCACGCGTGCTCGACCTGGGCTGCGGCACCGGCGAGCTGCTGGCCCATCTGTTGGCCCAGCGCGATTGCTCGGGCTATGGCGTCGAATATGACGATGCCAATGTGCAAGCTTGCCTGGCGCGCGGCATCGAGGTGATACAGCTGAACTTGGAAGAGGGCTTGTCCTTGTTTGCCGACAGCGCCTTCGATGTGGTTCTGCAGATCGATACGCTGCAGAACCTGCGCAACACCGAGGTGATGCTGCGCGAGACCGCGCGCGTGGGGCGTTTGGCCATCGTGGCTTTTCCGAACTTTGCCCATTGGCCCAACCGCTTGGCGGTGTTGCGCGGGCGCATGCCGGTCACTAAAGTCTTGCCTTATCAGTGGTACGACACCCCCAATATCCGGGTGGGCACCTTGCGCGATTTTCGCGCCCTGGCGCTTAAAAACAGGCTGCGCATCGTCGACGAGTTCGGCCTGCAAGATGGCCGCCAGGTGCGCTGGTGGCCCAACGCGCTGGCCAGCCGCGCGGTCTTCAAACTTCAACGCGCATGAGCCAGCGGCCGCCACCTGCCCTTGCCGAGCAGGTGCCGCGGCGCCAGGCCTTTTGGTTCTGGCTGCGCCTGGGTTTCATCAGTTTTGGCGGGCCGGCCGGACAGATTGCGATCATGCAGCGGGAACTGGTCGAGCAGCGCCGCTGGATTTCGCAGCAGCGCTTCATGCACGCGCTGTCTTACTGCATGCTGCTGCCCGGACCGGAGGCCCAGCAACTGGCCACCTACCTGGGCTGGCTGATGCACCGCACCCTCGGCGGCGTGCTTGCCGGTGTGCTGTTCATCCTGCCGTCCCTGGTGCTGATGCTGGTCTTAAGTGGCCTGTACATGCTCTACGGCCAGCAAGCCGCGGGCTTGCTTTACGGTCTCAAACCCGCGGTGGCCGCACTGGTGTTGCATGCTCTTTACCGCCTGGGCCGTCGCTGCCTGGAGCCCATTGACCAGCGCCCCCTGCCCTGGCTGCTGGCCCTGGCCGCTTTTGTCACCCTGACGGTGTTCGACGGGCCCTTTCCGGCTGTGGTGATCCTGGCCCTGGGGCTGGGCTGGGTGGCGTCCCGCTGGGCGCCCCATGCACTGGGGAGCGACCCGCCGCCGCCGTCTTTGGTGGGGGCGGCCGCGGCCTTGATTGACGACCACAGCCCCTTGCCGGCACATGCCCAGCCCCAGCGCCGCCGCTTGTTGTGGGTGCTGGCCGCAGGTTTGCTGTTGTGGGCCCTGCCCATGCTGCTCTTGCTGGGGCTGTGGGGCTGGCATGCCACCTTGACCCAGATGGCGGCATTTTTCACCCGCGCCGCCTTGCTGACTTTTGGCGGTGCCTATGCCGTGCTGCCCTATGTCCAGCAGGCTGCGGTGGAGCAGCATCAATGGTTGACCACCGCGCAGATGATGGACGGCCTGGCCCTGGGTGAAAGTACGCCCGGGCCGCTGATCATGGTGGTGGCTTTCGTGGCCTTTGTCGGTGCCTGGGGCCAGCAGATCCTGGGCCCGCATGCCTTGCTCGCCGGTGGGGTGCTGGCCGCCTGTGTGGCCACCTGGTTCACCTTTTTGCCTTCATTTATTTTCATCTTGGCTGGCGGACCCTGGGTTGAGGCCAGCCGCGGCCGTCCGGTTTATGCCTTGCCCCTGAGAGCGGTCAGTTGCGCGGTGATCGGGGTGATCGCCAGCTTGGCCTGGACGTTTTTGCAGGCGCTCATCTGGCCCGAGCCCCAGGCGCCTGCCGATGTCCTGGCCTTGGCATTGGCGCTGCTGGCGCTGTGGCTCTTGGGCGTTCGGCGCTGGGGCGTGCTGCCGGTGCTGGCGCTGTCGGCGGCGCTCGGCGCGGTCGCAACGAGCGCGCCTGGCTGGGGGCTTTGGCCCTGAGCAGACCCTAAGCAGGCCACCTAAGTAGGCCATGCGGGGCTGGAGCGTGGCCGGTGTGCGGCGGTGCGCAGCGGCGCGAAGTGGGGCAAGATAATGGCCACCTTCTGCTGGCAACAGCCAGCGCCCAGTGTTGT
This sequence comes from Comamonadaceae bacterium, assembly GCA_947458345.1. GTDB lineage: Bacteria > Pseudomonadota > Gammaproteobacteria > Burkholderiales > Burkholderiaceae_C > Polaromonas. The sequence goes on along the minus strand of CANHBU010000102.1, from coordinate 2,375 downwards.
GGACCCTCAAACCCTGAAAGGATCGCTTTATGAACGCGCCCTGGCCTGCCGCCGCCTTTGACCACGCCCGCGCGATCGAGCAGATCGGTGCCCGTTGGGATGACGACATCGTCGGCCAGCTCTCGCGCTATATCGCCGTCCCCGCCAAGTCGCCGATGTTCGATCCGCAATGGGCCGAACATGGGCACATCGAAACGGTGGTGCGTCAGGCGGCCGACTGGGTGCTGGCACAGAAGGTGCCGGGTCTGACCCTGGAGATCGTGCGACTGCCCGGCCGCACGCCGGTGATCTTTTTTGAGGTGGCCGCCACACGCAGCGCGCCGGCGCAGTCGGTGCAGCGCCAGCCCACGGTGCTGATGTACGGCCATCTGGACAAGCAACCTGAGTTTGACGGCTGGCGCAGCGATCTGGGTCCCTGGAGCGCCCGTTACGAAGGCGGAAAACTCTACGGCCGCGGCGGCGCCGATGACGGCTACGCGGTGTATGCCAGTATCGCGGCCCTTGAGGCGCTCAAGAGCCAGTCGGTGCCCCATCCGCGCATCGTCGGCCTGATCGAGACGAGCGAAGAGAGTGGCTCGCCTGATTTGCCGGCTTATGTGCATGCGCTCAAGGACCGCCTAGGCGAGGTCGCGCTGGTGATTTGTCTGGATTCGGGCGCTGGCAATTACGACCAGCTCTGGCTGACCACCAGTTTGCGCGGCAACGTCACCGGCACGCTCAAGGTCGAGGTGCTCACCGAGGGCGTGCACTCGGGCGATGCCAGTGGGGTGGTGCCCTCGAGTTTTCGCATCATGCGCCAACTGCTCGACCGGCTCGAAGACAGTGCCAGTGGGCATCTGCTGCCGCCACAGTTTCACTGCGAAGTGCCGCCCGAGCGTCTGCAGCAGGCCCGCGTGACGGCCCAGATCCTCGGCGATGAGCTCTTCAAGCGCTTTCCCTGGGCCCACCATGACTGCGAAGGCTCGACCCGGCTGACCCTGCCGGTCAGCAGCGACCCGTTGCAGGCCTTGCTGGGTCGCACTTGGCGCCCCACGCTCAGCGTGACTGGTGCGCAGGGCCTGCCGGCCATCGGCGATGCTGGCAATGTGCTGCGACCCTACACCGCCTTCAAGCTCTCGCTGCGCCTGCCGCCTCTGGTGGATGCGGCCTCGGCCGTGCGCTCGCTCAAGGCGCTGCTCGAAGACAACGCGCCTTACCAGGCCAAAGTCACCTTTGAGGGCGGCGCGGGCGCCACCGGCTGGAACGCGCCCTCGACCGCGCCGTGGTTCGAGCAGGCGCTGCAAAGCGCCTCACAGGCCTTCTTCGGTGCCAGCTGCGCCACCATCGGTCAGGGCGGCACGATCCCGCTGATGAACATGCTCAGCCAGAGTTTTCCCAAGGCCCAGATGATGGTGTGCGGCGTGCTCGGCCCCAAGAGCAATGCCCATGGACCCAACGAGTTCTTGCATGTGCCCTATGCAAAAAAGCTCACCGCTTCGGTGGCCCATGTGATCGCGCAGATGCCGGCCTGAAGCCGCATGCGGCGGCGCCCTTTCAGGCGCCAGCCGCTTTGCTGGCACCTTGACTCCGGGCCAACCACAGTAGGCCCGCGCCGGTCAGGCCCAAGGGCAGCAGTGAGCCCAGATTGAGCCAGGTCCAGCCCTGCGAGGTGACCAGCACCCCAGAGGCGAAGGACGACACTGCCATCACCGCAAAGACGCAGAAATTGAGCGCGCCCTGCGCTTTGTCGCGCTCCTCCGGTCGGTAGGTCGACAGGGACAGCGCAGTGCTGGCGGTGAACAGAAAGTTCCAGCCCACGCCCAGCAGGAACAGCGCGATTTCAAAGTGGTGCAGTTCCACGCCGGCCACAGCCACCATCACGCAGGCCACATTGAGCGCCAGTCCGACGGCCATGACGTTCATGTTGCCAAAGCGCTTGATCAGGTGCCCGGTGAAAAAGCCGGGCGCAAACATGCCGATCACGTGCCACTGCAGCACCAGGGCGGCATCGGAAAACGGCAGCCCACAGGTTTGCATGGCCAATGGCGTAGCGGCCATGAGCAGGTTCATGACGCCATAGCCCAGCGCGCCCGCGGCTGCCGCCACGATGAAGGTGGGCTGGCGCATGATCTCCGACAAGGGCCGTCCGCCATCGGTGTTCGACTTCTTGGGCATGGGCGGGAACTGGATAAAGGCCAGCAGCACCATGCCCAAGACCGCCACCAGGGCCAGCGAAAAGTACGCGCCGGCAAACGGTACGGTGGTGAGGTTGCGAGTGGCCGCCGCCAAATTGGGCCCAGCAATGGCGCCGATCAGGCCTCCGGCCATCACCAAAGAGACAGCCTTCTCGCGCTTGGACGGCTCGGCCAGCTCGGCCGCCGCGAAGCGGTAGAGCT
>CANHBU010000101.1 GCA_947458345.1 Comamonadaceae bacterium | reverse complement strand
ATCGGACATGTCCTTTTCGGTGCAGGCGCCGGCCACGGCCCGGCAGCCCCGCCTGGAGTGGAGCGGCTCGAGCCTCAATACCGTGTTTGCGCAGCGCAGCAACCTGCTGCGGCCTCGGTTTTGGCGCATGCTGGCCGATATCTTGCGCTTTAACCGGCTATGCACGGACTTGGCGCAGCGTCTGGAGGGTGCGCCCGACGATGCCCGCTTGATGCAGCCCCTGTCGCAGTTCTTGCGGGCCAACCGTCTGTCCGATGGCTTTCGCGACGGCTATTTGCTGCCCATGCTGGGCTGCATCTGGTCCTGTCCGACCGACCAGATGTTGCAGTTTCCGCTGGCCACCATGCTGCGCTTTTGCCACAACCATGGTCTGTTGCAGGTCACCGGGCGGCCGCAGTGGTGGACCGTGGCCGGCGGCGCGCGCAGCTATGTGCACAAAATCACCGCCGGCATCGAGGACAAGCGCCTGTCCAGTCCGGTGCTGCTCGTCGAGCGCGATGCGGCCGGCGTGCGCATCACCAGCCGCCGCAACGGTCAGCTGCACAACGAAGCTTTCGACAAGGTCATCCTGGCGGGCCACTCCGATCAGAGCCTGGCCCTGCTGAGCCAGCCCTCGTCGGCCGAGCGCGCCGTGCTCGGCGCTATCGGCTACCAGCCTAACCGGGCGGTGCTGCACACCGATGCGTCGGTGTTGCCGAGCCGGCCGCTGGCCTGGGCCGCCTGGAATTACGAACGCGCCGCCGATACCGGGCAGGAGTCGGCGCGGGTGTGCTTGCATTACCTGCTCAACAAGCTCCAGCCCCTGCCTTTTGAGCAGCCGGTCATCGTCTCGCTCAATCCGCTGGGCCGCATCGACCCGCAGCAGATCATTGGCCAGTACGACTACGCCCATCCCGTCTTTGACGCCGCCGCGATCGCCGCGCAGCGCCAGGTCCCGGCCTTGCAGGGCCAGCAGCACAGTTACTTTTGCGGCGCCTGGGCGGGCTACGGCTTTCACGAGGACGGCCTCAAATCTGGCATGCAGGCAGCCAATGCCCTGCTCGGCGATTGGGCGGCGCAGACCCGCCCGGCCTTGCGGGCCGCCGCATGAGCGGCCAGGCTGGCCCGGCGCTGTTGGGCAGCACGCCCAGCGCCGCGCCGCCCGCGCAAGCCCTGATCGGGTTTGGCCAGGTGCGCCATGAGCGCCTGCGGCCGGCCGGCCATGCTTTTGCGTATCCGACCGCGTTTTTGATGCTGCCCTTGCGCAGCCTGCGCGCGCAGGGCAGTGGCGCCTTGGCACGCAACCGCGCCGCCTTGCTGAGCTTTCACGACCGCGACCACGGCCAGGGCGGCGACGATTGCCTGGCTTGGCTCGATGAGCTGCTCGCCTCGCAGGGACTGAGCGCGCCTGGCGAGGTCTGGCTGCACACCTATCCGCGCATGTTCGGCTACACCTTCAAGCCGGTGAGTTTTTGGTATTGCCAAGATGCGCTTGGCCAGCTCGCTGCGATCGTGGTGGAGGTCAACAACACCTTTGGCGAGCGCCACTGCTACTTGCTCGAGGCGCCGCGTTACGGCCATGTGCTCGAGGCGCCCAAGGCCTTCCATGTCTCGCCCTTTTGCCGTGTCGAGGGCCGCTACCGCTTTGCGTTCATGCGCACCGAGCGCGACGGTCGCGAGCGCACCGTTGCGCGCATCGATTACGACGATGCCCAAGGCCCGCTGCTCAAGACCAGCGTGGCAGGCACGCTCGAGCCCCTGAGCGCGAGCAGCGCGCGGCGGGCGCTGCTGGCTTATCCGGCCATGACCCTGGCCGTGATGGCGCGCATTCACTGGCAAGCGCTCAAGCTTTGGCTCAAGCGCGTCCCCTTCTTTTCCAAACCCCAGCTCCCCAAGCAGTTCTTGACCCGATGAACACGGCCACCGACTCCACCTCCACGACCGCCGCCCTGCCCCCGGGCGCGCCGGCGGCGGCACGCACCGTGCTGAAACTGCTCAGCGGCCTGCGCCAGGGTTGCCTGAGCGTGCGTCTGCCCGATGGCTCCATGCGCCGCTTTGGCCAGGGCCAGACACCGACGGCAAGCTTGCACCTTAACGACTGGCAGGTGTGCACGGCCGCCCTCAAATCGGGCGACATCGGTTTTGCCGAGGGCTATATCGAGGGGCACTGGAGCTCGCCCGATCTGGCGGCCTTGCTGCGCCTTTTCATTGCCAACCGGCGCGAGGTCGAAGACGTGATCTACGGCACTTGGCTGGGCCGGCTTTTCTATCGCGTCAAGCATCTGCTCAATCGCAACACCCGGGGCAACAGCCAGAAAAACATCCACGCCCACTACGATCTGGGCAATGCCTTTTACGAGCTCTGGCTCGATGGCACCATGAACTACAGCTCGGCCCTGTACGAGACGCCGCAGGCCTCGATGCAGCAGGCCCAGCTGGCCAAGGTGCGGCGGGCGCTGCGCATGGTCGATGTCCAACCAGGCCAGCGCGTGCTGGAAATCGGTTGCGGCTGGGGGGCGCTGGCCGAGATGGCCACCACCGAGTTCGGTGCCAGCCTGGTCGGCGTGACCTTGAGCACCGAGCAGCTGGCCTGGGCGCGCGAGCGCATGTCGCGCTGCGGGGTCGCCGAGCGAGCGGACCTCAGGCTGCAGGACTACCGCGACATCGGCCGCGACGGCTTGGCCGATCAGTCTTTCGATGCGATTTGCTCGATCGAGATGATCGAGGCCGTCGGGCGTGAGTATTGGCCCACCTACTTTGCCACCGTGGCGCGTCTGCTCAAGAGCGGTGGCCGTGCCTGCATCCAGGCCATCGTGATCGACGACGAATTTTTTGAGCGCTACCTGCAGTCCACCGACTTCATTCAGCAGTACATTTTTCCGGGCGGCTGCCTGCCCAGCCCAAGCGCCTTCAGAGCGCAGGCCCAGCAGGCCGGCTTGAAGGTGATCGACGAGTTTTGCTTCGGTCAGGACTATGCCCGAACTCTGCAAGAGTGGCGCCAGGCCTTTATGGCGCGCGAGGCGCAGGTCCTTGCTCTGGGCTTTGACCGGCGCTTCATGCGCATCTGGGAGTTTTATCTGGCCTATTGCGAAGCCGCCTTTGCCGAGCGCAACACCGATGTGGTGCAGTACACGCTGCTCAAGGCCTGAGCCACGCGTGACCCCCCGAGCCCGTTCATGACCTTGCCTCCGACGCTCAAGTGCTGGCCGGCCCTGTTGGCCCTGGCCCTCTTGCTCAGCGCCCTGCCCGCTCAGGCCCAGCGCGCGGCCGCGCAAATGCCGCCAGAGCTCACGCAGGCCGATGCCGCGCTGGTGCTGCGCGGCCAGGCGCGCTTTCGGGTCTGCGGCTTTGAAGTCTATGACGCCAGCTTGTGGACTACCCCAGGCTTTGCGGCCGATGCCTTTGATGCCCAGCCGCTGGCGCTGGAGTTGCGTTACCTGCGCGATTTTTCCGCGCAGGACATTGCACAGCGCTCGCTCAAAGAGGTGCAGCGCCAAAGTCCTGTCAGGCCCGAGCAGGAAAAGCGTTGGCTCGGTGAGATGCTGCGCGTTTTTCCGGACATTCGCAAAGGCGACCGGCTGCTCGGTTTGCACCGGCCGGGCCAAGGCGTGGTGTTCTGGTTCAACGGTCAGTTGCGAGGTGAAATCCGCGACGCCGATTTTGCCCGGCTGTTTTTTGGCATCTGGTTGTCGCCGCGCACCTCCGAGCCCGCCCTGCGAAGCGCCTTGCTGGGCGGGGCCCCATGACGGCCGCCCATGGCTGGCGCAATGCCACGCTGTATGGTCTGCTGGGGCTGCCCCTGGCCTTTGCCGCCTTGCCCTTGTATGTGATCTTGCCCAACCACTATGCGCGCGAGTTTGGCGTGCCTCTGGCGGCCCTGGGCGCGGTCTTGCTCGCGGCCCGGCTGCTCGATGCGCTGCTCGATCCCTGGCTGGGGCGGCTGAGCGATCGCCTGCTGGGGCGCAGCCCGCACCTGCTGCTGCGTTGGAGCGCGCTGGCCGCGGTGCTGCTGGCCTGTGGCATGGTGCTGCTGTTTTTCCCCGACCGGTTCCTGCACGCCCCTGCCGCATCCGATTTGCTGCTCTGGGCCGCCTTCATGCTGGTGCTGACCTATCTGGGTTACAGCCTGTTGAGCATCGCCCATCAGGCCTGGGGCGCCCTGCTCGGCGGCGACGAGGCGCAGCGCAGCCGCATCACTGGCGTGCGCGAAGGCTTTGCCTTGGTCGGCGTGTTGATCGCATCGGTGCTGCCGGGCTGGCTGGGCCTGCCTGCGGCCATGCTGGTGTTTTCGGCTTTTTTGGTGCTGGGCTGGTGGTGCTGGCGCGCGAGCCTGCCGCCGCCTGCGCCCAAGCCCGATGGGGCTGCTGTCGCCTCGGTCTGGCTGCCCTTGCGCGAGCCGTGTTTTCGGCGCCTGCTGGGGGTCTTCATGCTCAACGGCATTGCCAGCGCCGTGCCGGCCACCTTGGTGCTGTTTTTCGTGCAAGACCGGCTGCAGGCGCCCGCGGCGATGGAGCCGGCCTTTCTGGGCAGCTACTTTTTGAGCGCCGCGCTGTCCATGCCCTTGTGGCTGGCCGCCGTCAAGCGCTGGGGCATCGAGCGCAGCTGGCTGGCGGGCATGCTCGCTTCGGTGGCGCTGTTCGTGGGGGCGGCCCAGTTGTCGAGCGGCGACACCACCGCCTTTTTGTGGATCTGCGTCGGCTCTGGCCTGGCTTTGGGCGCTGACCTGGCTTTGCCCGGTGCTTTGCTGGCCGGGATGATCTCGCACAGCACCGCTGGCGCGCGCCTGGCCGGTGCCTGTTTTGGTTGGTGGAACTTTGCTGCCAAGCTCAATTTGGCGCTGGCCGCCGGCTTGGCCCTGCCTTTGCTGCAATGGCTGGGCTATGCGCCGGGCGTGCGCGAACCCCAGGCCTTGCAAGCCTTGACTTGGGCCTACTGCCTTTTGCCCTGTTTGCTCAAGCTCTTGGCCGCTTTGGCCCTGTATCTTGCCATCATGCGTGCCGGCTTGCGGCCGACCTGGGAGAACCCTTCGTGAACCTTCAATCTTGTTTTGCCCGCGCCGCAGCCTGGCTGGCTGGCGGCTTGCTCGTGCTGGGCCTGTGGGGCTGCGCCGGCCCGCAACTGTCCGACCATGCCAAAGATCTGCCGCGTCTGGACCTGCGCCAGTACTTCAACGGCACGCTCGATGCCTATGGCATCTTCACCGACCGCTCGGGCAAGGTGGTCAAGCGCTTTACGGTCGTCATGAAGTGCAGCTGGAGCGGACCGGCGGGCCAGGAAACGGGCGTGCTCGATGAAGAGTTCACCTATTCGGATGGCACGCGCGAGCGCCGCGTCTGGACCTTGCGGCGCACGGACGATGGCCGCTATGTGGGCACCGCCGCCGATGTGGTCGGTCAGGCGCTGGGGCAGGAGAGCGGCAACGCCTTTCGTTTCGGCTACACGCTCAAGTTGCCGGTCGATGGCCGCAGCTACGAAGTGCAGTTTGATGACTGGATGTACCTGATGGACGAGCGCGTGATGCTCAACAAGGCGCAGATGAGCAAGTTCGGCATCCGCCTGGGCGAGGTCACCTTGTCCTTCGTCAAGCGCTGAGCCACGGCGCACCCCCATGGCACACAACCCACCGATTGCCGATTGGCGCGGCAAGACCGTCTGGCTCGTTGGCGCCTCCAGCGGCATTGGCCTGGCCACGGCGCAGGCCTTGCACAGCAGGGGCGCGCAGGTGGTGATCTCGGCGCGCCAGGCGCCGCTGCTCGAAGCTTTTTGCGCCACCCATCCGGGCGCCCTGGCCTGCCCGCTCGATGTCACCGATGCGCAAGCCGTGCAGGACGCGGCCGATCAATTGCTCGATCGCGGCCCGCTCGATGCGGTGGTGTTCTGCGCCGGTCACTACAAGGCCCAGCGCGCCTTCGATTTCACACTCGAGCAATTGCTGCGCCATCAGCAGATCAACTATGTCGGTGCGCTGCATGTGATGGCGGCGGTCTTGCCGGCCATGCTTGCGCGCGGCAGCGGTCACTTCAGCCTGATTGCCAGCGTGGCCGGCTACCGCGGTCTGCCCAAGAGCCTGGCCTACGGCCCGACCAAGGCCGCCATGATCAATCTGGCCGAAAGCTTGTATGCGGACTTGCAGCCCAGGGGCATCGGCGTGAGCCTGGTCAACCCTGGATTTGTACAAACGCCGCTGACCGCGCAAAACCGCTTTCACATGCCCGCACTCATCACGCCTGAGCAGGCGGCCAGCGCGATGCTCGAGGGCTGGCGGCGCGGTGCCTTTGAGATTGACTACCCCAAGCGTTTTACGCGCTGGATGAAGCTGCTGGCAGCGCTGCCTTATGCGGCTTATCTGCCTTTGGTGGTGCGCATGGGCAAGGAGCCTTGAGGATGCAGGAGATGGCCGCTCGCACCGACGCCGTGGTGCATTTTTTCGAGCATTTGCAGCGCAGCGAGCTGTCGCGGCTGGGGCAGATTTATGCACCGCAGGCGCACTTTAGGGACCCCTTCAATGAGGTGCAGGGCCTGGCGCAGATCGAGGCAATTTTTCAGCACATGTACCGCTCGCTCGAGCAACCGCATTTCATCGTCACCGAGCGTGTTCTGCAGGGCCGCCAGTGCTTTTTGGTGTGGGATTTTCGTTTTCGCTTCCAGCGTTTTTCGCCCCAGCAGTGGCAGACGGTGCAGGGCAGCTCGCACCTGCGTTTTGACGATCAGGGGCTCATCGAGT
>CANHBU010000100.1 GCA_947458345.1 Comamonadaceae bacterium | reverse complement strand
CAATGGACTCGTCATATCCGCATGGACCTGTACCCACGCGAGCAACCCAGACTTCGACGGAATCAAGTCCCCCAAGGAAATTCCCGTCTTAGCAGTGGGTTTCCTTGACGACACTTGGCGCAAGGGCAAGGCCAATGAGGGACGCTGCGCCAACAAGGCCGATGGACGAAACCTCGTTCAAGTCGATCTGGCTGGACGAGAGCACAGCACCTATGAGAGTCGCATCGCAAGAGATGCAGTGGCCAATTTTCTGGGTCAGCATTTAAAGCCGTAAAGTCTTTGAAGGTACCTCGCTGCACTTGCGAAACCTCTGTAACCCGCATGAATGCTGGCGATCTGGGGTGATTCCGAATGTTCAAAACTCCCAAATACACATTCAATGAGGCTGTTTTCTGGGAGTTTTGAGGACAGCACCATGGGCGATGATTTTTTCCGCAACCGCCTGGACCAGATGATCGATTTTCGCCACCCGCTGGCGGTACTGGCCAACCGCATGCCCTGGCAAGAGTTCGAGGCATCCCTGCCCCAGCGTTGGGCGCGGCAAGTCAAGGCGGGCAAGAAGATCGAAGGTCTGGATTTGTTTGGCCCGGTTTCTGTCGTGGCCGGTGGCGGCAACAACAGCCCGTGACGCGGGGCAACGACAGCCAGCGACGCGGCAGCAGCCGGGCTGGACTGACCTTGCGCGCCCTAAAGAATCTGCGCGAGAAAGCTTTGGGTTCGCGGCGAGCGCGGCTGGGTGAAAAATGCTTCGGGCGGGGCCTGCTCGATCAGGCAACCCTGGTCCATAAACACCAGGGTGTCGGCCACGCGGCGTGCAAAGCCCATTTCGTGGGTCACGCACAGCATCGTCATGCCCGATTCAGCCAACTCGGTCATGACGTCGAGCACTTCCTTGATCATCTCGGGATCAAGGGCCGAGGTGGGCTCGTCAAAGAGCATGACCTTGGGCTGCATGCACAGCGAGCGGGCAATGGCCACCCTTTGTTGCTGGCCGCCGGAGAGCTGGGCCGGGAATTTGTGGGCCTGCTCGGGGATGCGCACGCGCTCGAGCAACTGCATGGCCCGCTCGCGTGCGAGCGACTCGCTCAGCCCGAGCACGCGCCTGAGCGGCAGCACACAGTTTTGCAGCACGCTCAGGTGTCCGAACAAATTGAACTGCTGAAACACCATGCCCATGTCGCGCCGCACCCGGCGCAGTTGGGCGGCATCGCCTTCGAGCAATTGGCCCTCGAAGCGGATGCTGCCTTGCTGGTGCTGCTCGAGCTGATTGAGGCAGCGGATCAGGGTGGATTTTCCCGATCCCGAAGGTCCGCAGATCACCACTTTTTGGCCCGCTTGCACGCTCAGGTCGATATCCCGCAGGACGTGGTGTGGGCCAAACCATTTGTTCAGGCCTTTGATTTCAATCAGTGGAGTGCTCATGGGGTCGGCTCGGCTTTGCGTCTGGGTCAGCGGGTGCGGCCATGTCGGCGCTCAAGATGGGCGAACAGCTGCGACAGGACAAAGCAGATGCAAAAGTAAACCACGGCCGTCAGCACAAAGACCTCGAAGACGCGCTGGGTGGACACCTGCACGTCTTGCGCCATAAAAGACAGCTCCTGGATCGACACCAAAGAAACCAGTGAAGAGTCTTTGATGAGCTGGATGAACTGGCCGCTGAGCGCGGGCAATACATTGCGCAGCGCCTGCGGCCAGATGACCCAGCGCATCACGTCGGCATCCGACAGGCCCAGGCTGCGTGCGGCTTCGCCTTGCCCGGGCGCCACCGACTGCAGACCGGCGCGCACGATTTCGGTGACGTAGGCGCCGGTGAAGACCGACAGGCAAATCAGACCGAGAAAAAAGTTGTTGATCAGGTTCAGTGGGCCAAACAGCACGCTCAGCAACTCTTGCACGGGCGCGGGCAATTGAGCGACCCGGCTGTCGAGCGCCAGCACCGGCATGAATTGGCTGGAGATGAAGTAAACGAAGATGAAGACGAACACCACCGGCGGGATGTTGCGCACCGTCATCACATAGGTGCTGGCAATCAGGCGCAGCAGCAAGCGGCGATGGTTGCGCATCCAGCCCATGACCAGGCCGATCACGGTGGCCAGCAGCATGCCCCACAAAGCCAGCCGCACCGTCGTCATCAGGCCCTGCAGCAGCAAGTTGGGCACCCAGCTTGCGCTCTTGGCGTCGTACTTGAGGACGTAGGGCCAGACCGAAGACCAGTCCCAGTTGTAGCTCAAGGCGCTGTGGGACCGCCATACAACAGCGGCGGTGAGCACGCCGATCAGCGCCAGCCAAAACGCATCGAGCCGGCCCCACCTTTGCCGGGCAGGGGGCGGGGCCGGGCGCGGTGCGATGACCGCAGCAGGGTCAGCCATGGCCGGTGCGTGTTAGAGCACTGCCCGGGGCTTGACGGCCTGCCCTGCGATCACAGATTGGGCACCAGATTGGCCCAATCCTGGGTGCGGAACCAGTATTGATGGCGCTGCTTGAGCCAGGCCTGGTTCTTGTTGATCCAGTCGTTAAAGCCGGCGATGGCCGCCGCATTGCCCTTGCGCAGGCCGAAACCTTCGAAGGTGTTGACGATGTTTTCGTTGGTCGGCTTGAACAAGCGGGTTGGGTTGCGCAAGGTAAAGAACGAGGGCTTGGGCTCGCTGGAAATGACGGCATGGGCGTTGCCGTTGATCACTTCCTGAAACGCGATCGCATCATCGTCAAATTGCCGCAGCGTGGCCTTGGGCCATTTTTCTTCGACCGTCTTGCAGCCGGCCACGCCCCGGCGGCAGGTGAAGGTCACATTGGGGCTGTTGTAGCCTTCGGGCCATTTCAGATTGGCCGCCAATTGCCGGGAGGCCGCGACGCCCTGGCCCGAGGTGGAGTAGGGCGCAGTGAAGTCGATTTGCTCTTGCCGCGCGGGCGTGATCGTCATGCCGCTGATGATGACGTCAAATCGGCCGGCGATCAGCGAGGGAATGATGGCGTCCCAGGCGGTGGGGATCAGCTCGAGTTGCACGCCCAGGTCTTGGGCCAGCTTGGTTGAGACGTCGATCTCGAAGCCCACCCAGCTGCCCTGCTTGTCGCGCATGGCCCAGGGCACGAAGCTGGAAAAGCCCACTTGCAGCTTGCCCTTTTTCTTAATGGTGTCCATCAGATTGTCTTGCTGGGCGTGGGCTGCGGTGAGCGCGCTCATGGCGCCCACAAGCGCCAGGCCCAGGGTGAGAAACAGACGGCGGATGCGCATAGGGGGTCCTCGTTAAAAGAATTTTTGCGGGAGTGACGAAGGCAGACTTGACTCTATCACCATCGGCGCCGGCGCACACGGCGCTCCAAGGCGCTGACCGCCAGCGACAGGCTCAAGGTGATGCACAAATACAGTGCGGCCGTGGTCAGCCAGATCTCGAAGGCCATGAAAGTGTCCGAAATGATGGTGCGCGCTTGCGTGGTCAGGTCGAAGACGGCAATCACGCTGACGATGGCCGAATGCTTGACCAGATTGACCAGCACGCCAGCCAGCGGCGGCAGCATCAGGGGCAAGGCCTGAGGCCAGACAATGTCGCGGGCGGTGTCCGCTTCGGTCATGCCCAGGCTCAAGGACGCTTCGCGCTGCCCCTTGGGAACGGCCTGCAGCGCCCCACGAATGATTTCGGCCGCAAAAGCGCCCTCGTACAGCGCCAGACAGACCACGCCGGTGGTCTCGCGCCCCATACCCAGGGCGGGCGCCAAAATGAAATAGCACACCAAAATCTGCACCAACAGCGGCGTGTTGCGAATCAACTCGATGTAGGTCCAGGCCAGCGCTCGGCCCACCTGCGAGGGCGCGGTGCGCATCCAGGCGGTGAGGGCGCCGATGAGCAAGGCCAGGACCGAGGCCTTGACGGCCAACTCCAGCGTGACCATCAGGCCCTTGAGAAGCGGGCCTGCCAGCCACTGCCCTTCAATCACGCGCACTACATAGCGCGGCACCCGGTCCCACTTCCACTGGTAACCCATCTGGGTTGCGCCGTGGTAGGTCAGGCCGATGAGCAGGACGGCAGCGAGAGTGAACTGCAGCAAGTCCCACCAGGATTGGCGATGCCAGGGCACGGCCGCCGGCGGGGGCGGCTTGCGCGCAGGGACAGGTTCATGCAGGGACATGGGGGCCAGGGGCTTTGACGCATGGGGGCTTGGGGCTCAAGATCCCTCAAGACCCATCAATACCCGTTGCATTGTACGGATGAGCATTGCGCGCCGGGCGCGCCAAAGCTAGATCCTGGGCCGCCGACCTGCGCTGGCGACCTCGGCGGCTCAGCGATCTGCCTTGCGGCCGCCGCCAGCCCTGCTTCTTACATGAAGAAGTAGAAGTAAACGATGGTCTGCATGCGCCGCAGACCGTCGGTGCGGCCGATCTGGCGGCCCGAGGCGTCGTAGAGGCGCTCGCCCTCGATGCGGCCCATGGCCGTGCCCGAGGCGCTGTAGAGGCGCTCGCCTTCGACCCGCCCGATCTGGCGGCCCGAGGCGTCATAGATGCGCTCACCCTCGATGCGTCCGAGGGTTCGGCCCGAGCTGTCGTAGACGGTGTTGCCCTCCACGCGACCGATGGACTGGCCCGAGGCATCGTAGTAGCGCTGCGCATCGACGCGGCCAAGCATCCGGCCGCTGCCGTCGTACACCCGCTGCGCTTGCGCCCAGGGGCTCAGGCACAGCAGCAGGCAAAGCGCAGCGCCGAGCTGCCGGGCCAAGCCTCGCACTTTCAAGGCCGCGCTCCCTTACTCGGCCTTGATGCCCGCGGCCTTGACCACCGGGCCGTAGCGGTTCAGGTCGCGGCGGATTTCTTCACCAAATTTTTCGGGGGTGCCGGGCGTGGCGGCGAAGCCCAGCTGGTTCAGGCGTTCACGCACTTCGGGGTCGGCCAGCACCGCGTTGAGCTCGGTGTTGAGTCGCTCGATGATGGCGCGCGGCGTCTTGGCTGGGGCCATGATGCCCACCCAGGAGCTGACGTCAAAGTCGCTCACACCGGCTTCGATGAAGGTGGGCACATCGGGCAGGGCGCGCGAGCGCTGCAGGCTCGAGACGGCCACCGGATGGATCTTGCCGCTCTTGACGTGTTGCACGGCGCCAGCAATGGCGGTGTAGACCAGCGGGATGTTGCCGCCGATGACATCAATCAGGGCTTGGCCGCCGCCTTTGTAGGGCACATGGACCAAATTGGCCCCGGTGCGCATTTTGAGCAATTCGCCGGCAATGTGCGGCGTGCCGCCGGTGCCCGAGGTGCCGTAAGACAGGCCGCCGTTTTGCTTTTTGGACAGGTCCAGCACCTCGCGCAGGGTCTTGGCTGGCACCCCAGGGTGTGCGACCAGGATCAGCACCGCATCGCCGATCTTGCCCACCGGGGCCAGGTCACGCACGGTGTCAAAAGGCATCTTGGCAAAGACGTGTGGGTTGATGACCATGGTGCCGTCAAATCCGAGCACCAGGGTGTAGCCGTCGGGCTCGGCGCTGACGACCATCTGGGTGCCGATGTTGCCCGAGGCGCCGGGCTTGTTGTCGACGATGACCTGCTGGCCCAGGCGCTTGGACAGTTGCTCGGCGATCAAGCGCCCGCTTGTGTCGGTCAAGCCGCCGCGCGCGAAGGGCACGACCATGCGGATGGGCTTGTTGGGGTAATTGCTCTGAGCAGCGGCCTGGCCCGAAAGACCCAAAAGGCCCAGGCAGCTCAGCAAGGCACCGGCCATCCACGGACGGCGGGCTGTGTTCTTATTTGGCATGAAACGGTCTCCTGTTTGAAAGCGTAAAGCCCCGGCAGGATAGCGGTTTTTGAAAGTCAGCGCAGAGTGTTGGGCGTGGCGATGCGGCCTTCGATTCAAGGCAGGGCTCAATCAGCCGCCCATCCCTCAGTGCGCCCAAGCCAGGTGTTCGTCGACCTGACCGGTCTCGGTCAGGTTCTTCAGGCGCTTGAGGCGGGTGAAGGGACGCGCGTCGAAGGTGGCGCTGTCCAGGCCGATGCGCGCAAACACATCGTGCAGCTGCTGCGCGCCCTTGCGGGCATTCCAGTGGCATTCAAAGCCGGGCAACTGGCGGGCGATTTTGGCAAAGCTGACCCGGTAGCTGCGGTTGTCGGAGCTGGCCGGCCCGAATTGAAGCTGGCAGTTTGGGTAGACGCTGGCCACGATCTGCGCGATGTCGCGAACGCGGTAGTTGTCGGCGTCGTGGCCGACATTAAAAATCTCGTTGTGGATCGCGCTTTTGGGTGCCTCGAGCGTGCAGGCAATGGCCTCGCTGATGTCGAGCACATGCACCAGCGGGCGCCAGGGCGAGCCGTCGCTGCTCATGGTGATCTTGCCCGTCGTCGCGGCCAGGCCGCACAGGTTGTTGAGCACGATGTCAAAGCGCATGCGTGGCGAGGCACCGTAGGCGGTGGCGTTGCGCATAAAGGTGGGCGAGAACTGGCTCGAAGCCAGCGCCGCCACATCGCGCTCGACCAGCAATTTGCATTGGGCGTAGGCCGTTTGCGGATGGGTGGCGCAGGTTTCATCAACGGGCGTGTCGCCTTCGGCGATGCCGTAGACGCTGCAGGAAGACATGTACACAAAGCGCTGCACGCCCGCGGCCTTGGCCATGGCCGCCAGGTGCACCGAGCCGCGGTGGTTGATCTCAAAGGTCAGTTCGGGCGAGTTTTCGCACAGCGGGTCGTTGGACAGCTCGGCCAAATGCACCACGGCCTCGTAGCCGCGCAAATCGGCCACCTCAACCTGACGAATGTCCTTGTTCAGGGTCGCCGGCACTTGCGGCACCAAGGCGGTGTCATTG
>CANHBU010000099.1 GCA_947458345.1 Comamonadaceae bacterium | reverse complement strand
GGCTGCAGGTGCGGCTGAAGGTGCGCGGGCAGGTGCCCGCTTTTTGACTGCCGGCGTCTTGGTCGGCGTCTTGCTGGCCACCTTGGTGGGCATCTTGTTCGACCCGTTTGCCGGTGCTGCGCTTTGCACTGACTTGCGGGGCGCGGCGCTGGCCGATGCGGCTGGGCCCGCTTGTGCTGTCTTGAGCGCAGGGCGGGCTGCCGATTGACGAGCGGGGGCTTTGGGGGCCGCCGTTTTACGGCTGGGAGCTTTGCGGGCGGGGGCTGGGCGAGTCGTGGGCATATGAACTCCTGTGACGGGTTTCAATAAACGGTATAAACAGTTTATACCGTTTATGACCCCGGTGGCAACTGGAGTCTTTCGTGTGTCCTGGTGGACCCTGCCGCTGGGCGCGTGCCGCCGGCAGCGCTGCAAAGGGCCTCCGAGGTGTCAGGGGTGTCAGGCCTCGATCATCTGCAGCGGCCAGGGCGTTTTTTGCCAGGCCAGAGCCTCTTCGCTCAGCAGGTGCATCGACTGTGGGAAGGCGCGGGCCCAGCCCGGCGGCAGCACCAACTGCAGGCCCGACGGCGCTTCTTGCAAGCGCAGGCCTTCGAGCTTGGGGTCGCGATGCGCGTGCGCCAAAATGACTGCCAGCCTCAGGGCCAGCAGCTGGCGCATGAAGGTCGCGTCGCTGAACCAGGCTTCCATCTTGCGCAGTTTGCCGCGGTGGCCCAGCACCAACTGGCTCAGGCGATGCAATTCTTCTAATGAGAAGCCGGGCGCATCGGCATGGTCGAGGATGTAGGCGCCGTGCTTGTGGTACTCCTGGTGCGAGATATGGCTGCCGATCTCGTGGAGCTGCGCGGCCCACTCGAGCTTGCGCGTCAGCCGCGGCAGATCCGAATCGGGTGGCGCCTGACGCAGCAGGAACTGCGCGGCCCGGCTGACGCGCCGGGCCTGGGCGACATCAACATTGAACTTGCTCATCAGGCGCTCAACCGTGCGAGTGCGCAGATCGGTGTTTTCATCCTGCCTGTCAAGCAGGTCATAGAGCACCCCGTGTCGCAGCGCCCCTTCGGCGGGCTTGAGCTCCTTGATGTCAAGCAGGCTGAAAATTGCCCGCAGCACACTGACGCCGCCGCCAATGACCGCCCGGCGGTCCTCTTTCAGGCCATCGATGCGGATGCGGTCGATGTGCTGCGCTTGCAGCAGCATCTCGAGAAGCCAATCGAGGGACTCCTGGCTGATGACGCCGCCGGGCCAGCCGGCAGCTTGCAGGGCATCGGCAACCGCATTGACGGTGCCTGAGGATCCGTAGGCGGTGTCCCATTGATCGCTGGCAAAAGCGGGCAGGGCCTCTTCCAACACCGCCTTGGCCGCGACCTCGGCCATCTCGAAGGCTTGGGCCGTCAGGTGGCCATCGGGGAAGTACTTCATCGACCAGGTGACGCTGCCCACGCGCCACGATTCCAGGGTCTGCGCCTGTAGATGCTGACCCAGGATCATCTCGGTCGAGCGGCCACCGATGTCGATCACCAGACGCCGCTCCTGGCTGTGCGGCAGCAAATGGGCCACACCCAGGTAAATCAGCCGGGCCTCCTCGCGCCCCGGGATGACGTCGATCGGAAAGCCCAGAATCTGCCGCGCCTTGACGAGAAATTCATCGCGGTTGCGCGCCTCGCGCAGGGTCTGCGTGGCGACCACGCGCACCTGCGGCTTCTTGAAGCCAGCCAGTCGCTCGGCGAAGCGGGCCAGGCAGTCCCAGCCGCGCTGCATCGCGTCTTGCGACAAGTTGCGCTGGCTGTCGAGGCCGCCGCCTTGGCGCACCGTCTCTTTGAGATAGTCGGTGCGCCGCACCAGTCCGTGGTCGAGCAGGCCGATTTCCAGCCTGAAACTGTTGGAGCCGAGGTCTACGGCGGCCAGTCGGGTTCCGTCTTGCATGGGGTGAATCTGGATCCGATTTGCGCCGGATACCGCAGGTGGGAAGGCGCGATGTTATGGCATCAGTGTGACATAAATATGAACCTTGTATGACAGGGCGGGTCCTCTGCCAGCGCAGCCAGACCATCCACGCGGGAGGGCTTGTGACACGAAAATGTCACAATTGAAAGATAGAGTCCTGGACAGAACACCTCTAACGCCGTTTGTTGTTTATTTCTTGACTCACCCAGGAGCTCACATGCGCAAATTGAAGTCCCTCATCGCCGGTATTGGCCTGAGCGTCGTGGCCGCCACCAGCTGGGCGGCCGACATCACCGGTGCCGGTGCCACCTTCCCCTTCCCGGTCTACGCCAAGTGGGCCGAAGCCTACAAAGCCGCCACAGGGGTCGGCCTGAACTACCAGTCGATCGGCTCTTCGGGCGGCATCCGCCAGATCCGGGCCAAGACGGTGACCTTTGGCGCGACCGACGCGCCGGTGCCCGGAGCCGAGCTTGACCGCGATGCCATGGTCCAGTTTCCCGCCATCATCGGTGGCACGGTGCCCGTGATCAACCTTGACGGCTTCAAGCCCGGCGAGCTGCGCGTGACCGGCCCGGTTTTGGCTGAGATGTTCATGGGCAAGATCAGCAAGTGGAACGACCCGAAGTTTGCTGCCCTGAACCCCGGCAAGAACCTGCCCAATGAGACCATCACCATCGTGCACCGCGCCGATGGCTCGGGCACGACCTTCAACTGGACCGACTACCTGAGCGTGGTCAGCAAAGACTGGGCCAGCAGCGTGGGCAAAGGTGCTGCGGTCAAGTGGCCCGCCCCGACCTCGGTCGGCGGCAAGGGCAACGAGGGCGTGGCCGCCAACGTCAACCGCATCAAGGGCTCGCTCGGTTACGTTGAGTATGCTTATGTCAAAAAGAACAACATGAACTTCATGCAGGTCCAAAACGCCGACGGTCGTTGGGTCAGTCCTGACGACCTGACGTTTGCGGCGGCCGCGGCCGGTGCCGACTGGTTCAGTGTGCCGGGCATGGGTGTGTCCATGGTCAACGCCAAGGGCCCGAACAGCTGGCCCATCAGCACCGCCTCCTTTATCCTGATGTACAAGGCCCCGGCCGACAAGGCGGCATCGAGCGAGGCGCTCAAATTCTTTGACTGGGCGTTCAAGAATGGCAAGAAGATGGCTGCAGATCTCGACTATGTTTCGCTGCCCGACAGCTTGACCGAGCAGATCCGCACCCGGGTGTGGAGCCAGATTCAGCGCTGAGCGCTGTGGGTGCAGGAAACCGCCGACCCAGCGCTTGAGTCGGCGGTTTTTTGTTGAGATTGATTGTTTTGGGTTGATAGGTTCATCGATGCAAACCAGCCATGAGCAATTGGAGCGATCGGGCGAGCACATGCTGGCCTTGGTCAAGCGGCAGCGGCTGCAAGATGGGCTCTTTCACCGCCTAACACAGCTGTTTTCTCTGCTGGTGCTGCTGGCCCTGGCCGGCATCATCGTTTCGCTCTTCATCAACGCTTGGCCGACCTTCCAGAAGTTCGGTCTGCCTTTTCTCTGGTACGTCGAGTGGGACATCATCAACGGGGAGTTTGGCGCGGCCATCGCGATTGTGGGCACGCTGGCCAGTGCCGGTCTGGCCATGCTGATCGCCGTGCCACTGGCCTTTGGCATCGCGGTTTTTCTGACTGAAACGTGTCCGGTTTGGCTGCGCCGGCCCCTGGGCACGGCGATCGAATTGCTGGCCGCCGTGCCGTCCATCATTTACGGCATGTTCGGACTCTTCGTGTTCGCGCCGCTGTTTGCCGATTTCGTGCAGGTGCCCCTGCGCGAACTGCTCGGGGGCATGCCCCTGATTGGCGTGTTGTTCAGCGGCGCGCCCAACGGCATGGGCATCTTGGCAGCAGGCATCGTGCTGGCTTTTATGGTGCTGCCCTTTGTGGCGGCGGTGATGCGCGATGTGTTTGAGATCACGCCGCCCATCTTGCGCGAGTCGGCTTACGGCCTGGGCTGCACCACCTGGGAGGTGGTGCGCAAGGTGGTGCTGCCTTACACCCAAAAAGGGGTGATCGGCGGCATCATGCTCGGCCTGGGCCGCGCCCTGGGCGAGACCATGGCCGTGACCTTTGTGATTGGCAATGCCAACCGTCTGCCGACCTCGCTTTTTTCGCCGGGCACCTCGATTGCCTCGACCCTGGCCAATGAGTTCGGCGAAGCCACGGACTTTCACATGTCGTCCCTGTTCGCGCTGGGCTTTTTGCTGTTCGTCATCACCTTCGTGGTGCTGGCCCTGGCCAAGATCATGATCAATCGCGCCGAAAAGGCCAAGGGGTTTTGAGATGGCCAGCAATATGAATATGGATCTGTACCGTCGCCGGCGCCTGGTCAATGCCTGGGGCATGGCCACCTCGATGGCGGCCATGGCCCTGGGCCTGGCGGTGTTGCTGTGGATTTTGGTGGTCCTTTTTTCCAACGGTTTTGCGGCCCTGGACTGGAACATCCTGACCCGCGACACGCCCGCCCCGGGCACCGAAGGCGGCGGCCTGCGCAATGCGATTGTCGGTAGCGCCTTGATGGTCGGCCTGTCCGTTCTGGTGGCCACGCCGGTGGGGATTTTTGCGGGCATTTACCTCACCGAGTTCGGCGACCAAAGCAAGACGGCCGAGGCCACCCGTTTTGTCACTGACATCATGCTGTCGGCCCCTTCCATCGTGATCGGTCTGTTCGTCTACGCGATTGCGGTGGCCACTGTGGGCGGCTTTTCGGGTTTTGCGGGCAGCCTGGCGCTGACCTTGATCGCAGTACCCGTGGTCATGCGGACCACCGAAAACATGCTCAGGCTGGTGCCGGGCAGCTTGCGTGAGGCGGCCTTCGCTTTGGGCGCGCCGCGCTGGAAGGTCTCGCTGTCGGTGACGCTGCGCGCAGCGCGCAGCGGCGTGATCACCGGCTTGCTGCTGGCTGTGGCGCGCATCAGTGGTGAAACCGCGCCCTTGCTTTTTACTGCCTTGAACAACCAGTTCTTCAATGCCGACATGAGCGAGCCGATGGCCAATTTGCCGGTGGTGATCTTCCAGTTCGCCATGAGCCCCTATGACAACTGGATCCGCCTGGCTTGGGGGGGGGCCTTGCTCATTACGCTGACCGTGCTCTTGCTCAACATCATTGCGCGGGTGTTTTTCCGCGAGAGGCAGTCGGGCTGAGCCCGCCCTGAAGACAAAACCACCTCACCAGACAGGACCGCCAGCCATGCCCGATACCCAGCCGACCCGCAATGCGATCGAGGTGCGCAAGCTCGATTTCTTTTATGGCAAGTTCAAGGCCCTCAAGGATGTCAACCTAGACATTGCCGAACACCGGGTCACGGCCTTCATCGGTCCGTCGGGATGCGGCAAGTCGACCTTGCTGCGAACCCTCAACCGCATGTACAGCCTCTATCCGGGGCAAAGGGCCGAGGGGCAGATCAACCTGTATGGCCAGAATATTTTGGACAAGGGACAGGACTTGAATTTGCTGCGCGCGCAGATCGGCATGGTGTTCCAAAAGCCCACGCCTTTTCCGATGTCGATTTATGAAAACATCGCCTTCGGCGTGCGTCTGTACGAAAAACTCAGTCGCTCCGACATGGACGATCGGGTCGAGTGGGCCCTGACCAAGGCTGCCATCTGGAATGAGGTCAAGGACAAGCTCGGCCAAAGCGGCCTGTCCTTGTCGGGCGGCCAGCAACAGCGCCTGTGCATCGCCCGCTCGGTGGCGGTCAAACCCAAGGTCATCTTGCTCGATGAACCCACGTCGGCGCTCGATCCGATTTCGACGGCCAAGGTGGAGGAGCTGGTCAGCGAGCTCAAGAAAGAGTACACGGTGGCGATCGTGACGCACAACATGCAGCAGGCTGCGCGTGTGTCAAACTTCACCGCTTACATGTACCTGGGCGAGCTGATTGAATTTGGTCAGACCGAGCAGATATTCATGAAGCCTGCGCGTCAGGAAACCGAAGACTACATCACCGGCCGGTTCGGCTGATCAGGAGCCCACGATGGACAAGCACATTTCCAGCCAGTTCGATGCCGAGCTGACCAGCGTCTCCTCTCGGGTGCTAGAGCTCGGTGGCTTGGTCGAGTCGCAAACCCGGCACGCCGTCTACGCCCTGGCCAAGTTCAGCTCCGATGTGGCCGACCAAGTGATTGCCACCGAAAAGCAGGTCAACTCTCTTGAGGTGGAGATTGACCGTGAGCTGTCTTCGATCATTGCCCGCCGCCAGCCCACTGCACGCGATCTGCGGCTCTTGATGGCCATCTCCAAGATCACCACCAACCTCGAGCGCGCGGGTGACGAGGCCGAGCGCATTGCGCGCATGGTCAAGCTCATCTTGGAGCACGGTGGGCCGCGCACTTTGCCGGCCTCCGAGTTGCGCCTGGCCGCCGATCTGGCCTGCGCTCTGATGCACAAGGCCTTGGACGCTTTTGCCCGACTCGATGTCAACACCGCTCTTGTGATCTTGAAGGAAGACGACCTGATCGACGCCGAATTCAACGGCTTTGTGCGCAAGCTCATCACCTACATGATGGAAGACCCGCGCACGATCTCGCCGAGTCTGGATCTGCTGTTTGTGGCCAAGGCCATCGAGCGGGTGGGCGACCATGCCAAGAACATTGCCGAGTTCATTATTTACATCGTCAAGGGTGCCGACGTGCGCCACAGCTCGCGCGATCAGGTGCAAGCTGCGGTGGAGTGAGCCCGAACCCAGCTTCCTACCGAGATGAAACATCTGGCCCGTATTTTGGTGGTTGAGGACGAGCCGGCGATTGCCGAGCTGATTGCGGTCAATTTGCGTCATGCCGGCTTTGTGCCGGTGATGGCCGAGGACTCTGTTGCGGCCCAGCGTGCGATCGACGAGACCTTGCCTG
>CANHBU010000098.1 GCA_947458345.1 Comamonadaceae bacterium | reverse complement strand
GCTCAGGCAGTGGGCGCGGGACGGCGCGCCGCCCTGAGCAAAGGCGTGGATAGACCCGCTCAGGGTTGCCGGGGCGCCCGTCGGGGTCATGCCCAATGACAAAAAGGCCTGATGCAGACCTTGCTGGGCCAAGCGGTACCCGCCAGGCAAGGGACTTGGCCCGTGACGACGGGCGCTGATGCGGGGTCCAAATAAGCTTTGGAGCTGCGGGGCGACCCTAGCCGCCAGCAACGGCTAGTGCTGCGATGCGGCATCATGGCCTCCTCTTAAAAGGACGTTTCGATGATCTACGCGACCCTCAAGACCTTGCACGTGCTGGCCATCGTGGTTTGGATGGGCGGCATGGTCTTTGCCCATTTCTTTTTGCGCCCGGCCTTGGCGCAACTGGAGCCGCCGCTGCGCGTGCGGCTGATGCACGACGTGCTCGGACGGTTTTTTAAGGCGGTGCTCGTGGCCTCCTTGCTGACGCTGCTCAGCGGCGTGTGGATGCTCGGACGGGTGGCCAAGCAGGTGGTGCAGTCAGGCGGCAGTTTCGAGATGCCGCTGGCCTGGACCGTCATGGCGGTTCTGGGGCTGGCCATGGTGGCCATCTTCATGCACATCCGCTTTGCGCTCTACAAGCGCTTGAGCCGTGCGGTCGCCGCCTCCGATTGGCCCGCTGGCGCTGCAGCCCTGGGCCAGATTCGGCTTTGGGTGTCGGTCAATATGGCCTTGGGGCTGGTGGTGCTGCTGGTGACCCTGATGCGCTGGACCGGTTAATGATCTGCCAGCCGCGTGCAGGCAGCGCCGCAAGGTCGACCTGCTGCGGCTCAAGGGTGGGCAGGTCGGCTCACACCCCCAAATACCGATGCCACAGCCCCTTGTCGGTGGCCAAGGCTTCGGAGCTGCCTTGCCAGGCCACCCGGCCTTTTTCCAAGATGATGTGGCGGTCGGCAATGCGCACCAGGCGGCTGACATATTTGTCGACCACGATCAGGGTTTGGCCGGCTTGGCGCAGCTGCTCGATGCAGCGCCAAATTTCTTCGCGGATCAGCGGCGCCAGGCCTTCGGTGGCCTCATCAAAAATCAGCAGCTTGGGGTTGGTCACCAGCGCGCGGCCGATGGCCAGCATCTGCTGCTCGCCGCCCGAGAGTTGGTTGCCCATATTGCTCTTGCGCTCGGCCAGGCGGGGAAAGAGTTCGTAGACCGATGCGGGCGTCCAGGGTTTGCCCCGTGCGTGCTGCGCGTTGGCAAAGGCGCTGAGGTGTTCGTCGACGCTGAGGTTGGGAAAGACCTGCCGGCCCTCGGGCACCACGGCCACACCGAGGCGGGCGATCGCGTCAGGGCGCTTGCCGCTGACGGCTTGTCCCTCGAAGGCGACGGTGCCCGACTGGATGTCCTTGAGGCCGATGATGCTGCGGATCAGCGTGGTCTTGCCCATGCCGTTGCGCCCGAGCAAGCCGATGACTTCGCCGGGCTGCACCTGCGCATCGACATCAAATAGCACCTGGCTGGCGCCATAGGCCACGCGCAGCTTGCCCACGGACAGCAGGGGCGCGCTCATGCCAGCACCTCGTCGCCCAGGTAGGCCGCTCGCACCTGCTCGTCTTGTCGGATGGCTTCGGGCGTGCCGCTTGCAATGAGCGCGCCATTGACCAGCACCGAAATGCGGTCGGCCAGCCGAAACACGGCCTCCATATCGTGCTCGACCAGCAAGATGGCCATGTTCTTGTCGCGGCGCAGGGACTCGATCAGCTCGACGATACGCTGCGACTCCTCTGGGCCGGTGCCGGCCATGGGTTCATCGAGCAGCAGCAGTTTGGGCTCGGTGGCCAAGGCCAGCGCCAACTCGAGCACGCGCTGCTCGCCATGCGAGAGGGCCGGTGCGAGCTCATCGGCTCGCCCTTGCAGCCCCACCTCCTTGAGCACAGCTGCCGCCTTTTCGTAGACGGCCTGGTCCTTGGCCACGCTGCGCCACAGCGAGCCGCGCTGGCTCTGCAGGGACTGCACCGCCAGTGCCACGTTGTCGATGACTGAAAACGATTTGAACAGGCGCGTGATCTGGAAGGAGCGCACCATGCCCAGCCCGACGCGCTGGTGGGCGCTGACCTCGTTGATCGTCTGGCCCATGAACACGATCTGGCCTTCATCGGGACGCAGCTGCCCCGACAGCTGGGCGACCAGCGTGGTCTTGCCGGCGCCGTTGGGGCCGATCAGGGCATGGATTTCACCGGGTCGCACCTGCAGCGACACGCCGTCGGTTGCACGCAGGGCGCCGAAGGACTTGACCAGATTGCGGATGTCCAGAACCGCCGACGGGGCGTTCATGTGCCGTTTCCTGAGGCTTTGGGGTCTTTTTGGCCCCGGCGGCGCCACAGCTCGGGCAGGCCCGACAGGCCCTTGGGCGCGAGCAAGACCACCGCCAGCAGCACCCAGCCCACATAAAACTGCCAGTGCGGCGTGACTTCGGCGATCAGGTCTTCGAGCGTGAGCAGCAGCAAAGCACCCCACAGGCCGCCGGCGAGCGTGCCGACCCCGCCGAGGATGACCATGATCATCAGCACGCCCGACTGCGTCCAGTGCATCAGATTGGGGCTGACATAGTTTTGTTGGTTGACAAGCAGCGCGCCCGCCAGCCCGCCGATAGCGCCAGCAATCACGAACAGCGCCAACTGGTAGCGGTAGACCGGAAAGCCCAGCGCCTCGGTGCGGATGTCGTCGTCGCGCTGGGCCAGCACGATGCGGCCCATACGCGACCTCATGAGCATTTGCATGAAGGCCAGGCTCGCCACCAGGCACACCAGCACCAGCAGGAAAAAGTGCAGGTCGTTCTTGAGCACGATGCCCAGGCCAAAGTCCGAGCGCATCTTGATGTTCAGGCCCTCGTCACCGCCATAAGCCTTGACCGAGTTGACCAGGTAAAACAGCATCTGCGCAAATGCCAGCGTGATCATGATGAAGTACACGCCCTTGGTGCGCAGCGAGATCGCGCCGATGATCAGCGCCAGCAGGGCTGAAACCGCCATCGCCAGTGCAAAGCCCAGCCAGCCGTTGGGCACACCTTCGGTGATGAGGATGCCCACGGTGTAGGCGCCAATGCCCAGATAGGCCGCGTGGCCGAAGGAGACCAGACCGCCGTAACCCAAGATGAGGTTCAGGCTGCATGCGGCCAGCCCGTAGATCATCATGCGGCTGATCATGGAGAGGTAGTAGCCCAGGCCGGCGCTGTGCATCCAAAACCCCAGGGCCGCTGCCGCCAGAGCCACGATGAGCCAGATCGGCCAGGAGGCCGGCTTGGGAATGGCCGAAGCCGCAGAAGGTCCGAAGGGCATCTTGATTTTTTTAGCGCCGGGAAAACAGGCCCTGGGGCCGCAAGAAGAGCACCACGGCCATCAGCAGGTAGACCAGGATCGAGGCCACGGCTGGACCGGCCGCGCTGGCCACCTGGGGCGGAAACAGTTCGCGAAACAGCGCTGGCATCAGCGTGCGGCCAAAGGTGTCGACAAAGCCCACCAGCAGCGAGCCGACGAAGGCGCCCCAGATCGAGCCGATGCCGCCGATGACGATCACCACGAAGGCCAGAATCAGCACCGTCTCGCCCATGCCCACCTGCACCGCCAGCAGCGGCCCGAGCATCGCACCGGCCACGGCGCACAGGGCGGCGCCCAGACCGAAGACCAGTGTGAAGAGGCGCTGGATGTTGATGCCCATGGCCATGGCCATTTCGCGGTTGGAGGCGCCTGCGCGCACCCAAGCGCCCACCCGCGTGCGGGTGACGGCCAAATAAAGCAGGCCGGCAATCACCAGCCCTACCGCAATGATGACCAGGCGGTAGGCCGGGTAGTACAGACCGGGCAGCAACTCGACTGGGCCCGACAGCGCAGCCGGCGCGGCCAGCGGCATGTCGGTGCCCCAGATCATGCGCACCGACTCGTTGATGATCAAGATGAGCGAGAACGTGGCCAGCACCTGCGACATGTGGTCGCGCGCGTACAGGGTTCTGAGCAGCGTCGACTCCATGGCCATGCCAAACAGCGCCGTCAAAGGAATGGCCAGCAAGACGCCCAGCACGAAGGACTGCGTCAGCTGCGCCAGCCAGGCCGCCAGGAAGGCGCCCACCATGTAGAGCGCGCCGTGGGCCAGGTTGATCATGTCCATGATGCCAAAGACCAGGGTCAGCCCCGAGGCCAGCAAAAAGAGCATGAGACCAAATTGCAGCCCGTTGAGGGCCTGCTCGAGGAACAGGATCCAAGTCATGGTGCGAGTGTAGCGATCAACCCGTGGCCCAAAGGCCGTAAATGAAAAGCCCCGGCGCGGCCTTCAGGCCGTGCGGGGGCGTGACGTGACGGCGCCCGGGTCAGCGCATCGAGCATTCCTGCACGTAGGCGTCGCCATGGTTGGCGGCGATCGGCTGGGCCGAGGCCAGCAGGTTGACCAGACGGCCCTGGGCGTCCTTCTTGACTTCGCGCAGGTAGTAGTTCTGGATCGGGTAGTGGTTGGTGTTGAAGCGGAAGGCGCCGCGCACCGAGTCGAACTTGACCTCGCGCAGGGCCTTGCGCAGCGCGTCCTTGTCGCTGATGTTGCCCTTGACGCTGCGGATGGCGGCATCGAGGATGAGCGCGGTGTCATAGCCCTGGGCTGCATAGACGGTGGGCAGACGTTTGTAGGCTTTTTCGAACTCGGCCACAAAGCGGCGGTTGGCCGCGTTGTTGATGTCCAGGGCCCAGTGGGCGGTGTCGTTGATGCCCAGCATCACGTCACCGACGCCGCGGCTGATGTCCTGGTCGGCGCCGAAGCCCGGCAGCATCAGGCGGATGTCCTTGTTCAGGCCGGCCGCGACAAACTGCTTGATGAAGTTCACGCCCATGCCGCCGGGCAGGAAGGCGTACATGACTTCCGGCTTGGCCGCGCGGATCTGCGCCAACTCGGCCGAGTAGTCGAGCTGGCCGAGCTTGGTGTAGACCTCGTCGACCACCTTGCCCTTGTAGAAGCGCTTGAAGCCTGCCAGAGAGTCCTTGCCCGCCTGGTAGTTGGGCGCCAGCAGGTAGGCGCTCTTGAATCCGCGCACGGTGGAATGCTGGCCGGCCATCTCGTGGTAGGCATCATTGGGCCAGGATGCGACGAAGAAGAAGGGGTTGCAGTCCTTGCCCGCCAGCGGCGAGGGCGCGGCATTGGGGCTGATGTAGAACACCTTTTCATTAACCGCCTCGGGCAGGCCGGCGAGCATGATGTTGGAGAACACCACGCCGGTCATGAAATCGACCTTGTCGCGCTTGACCATGCGCTCGAACAGCTGTTTGCCCACCTGCGGGTTGAACTGGTCGTCGGCCACCAAGACCTCCACCGGCACGCCCCCGAGGCTGCCGCCATTGAGCTGCACGGCCAGGTTGAAGGCATCGCGGATTTCTTCGCCTAGCGCGCCGTTGGGCCCCGACAGGGTGCTGACCAGTCCGATTTTGATTTTGCTGGCCGACTGTGCCAGGGCGCTCGTTGCGCCCACGCTCAGGGCCGCTGCGAGCAGACAGGCCAGGCGAAATGATTTCATTACAAGCTCCTCAGGAAAGATAGGGTCGAGGCTTCGACACGATGTTTAAGGTTTGCATTCTGACCTTGCTTGCCATGATCGGGTCTGAGGGTTTCCACCGAAGCCGGTCGACCCGTCCGCGCTTGTTCGAGGCCGGACGCCGGGGCCGGTGCTTGGGGAACGCGACAGCCTAGGGCATGCCAGCAGTGCTGGCTTGGGGCTTGTGAATATACTGATCTCATCATTTTGAGAGGGGGGCTCACAGCCCTCACAGGCAGCCATGGCAGAAAGATCGTTCACGCAAGAGGTGCGCAAGCTGCGCCTGGGAGACGGGCAGACCTTCCACGGCGAGGGCATTTTGGCCGTCACCAAGGCGCTGTTGCAATCGGGCGTGTCTTATGTTGCAGGCTACCAGGGCGCGCCGATTTCGCACCTGATGGATGTGCTGACTGACGCCAACGACATCCTGGCCGAGCTGGGCGTGCATTTCGAGCACAGCGCTTCCGAGGCAACGGCGGCCGCCACGCTGGCTGCCAGCGTCAACTACCCCCTGCGCGGTGCGGTGACCTTCAAGTCCACCGTGGGCACGAATGTGGCCAGTGACGCGCTGGCCAATTTGGCCTCCGGTGGTGTGCGCGGCGGCGCCATGCTCATCGTCGGCGAGGACTATGGCGAGGGCTCGAGCATCATGCAGGAGCGTTCGCACGCCTTTGCCATGAAGTCGCAGGTCTGGCTGCTCGACCCACGGCCCAATCTGCCATCGATTGTGCGCATGGTTGAAAAGGGCTTCGAGCTGTCCGAGGCCAGCAACACGCCGGTCATGCTCGAGTTGCGCATCCGCGCCTGCCATGTCCACGGGCACTTCGAGACCCGGGCCAATGTGCGGCCCGCCTTCACGCTCAAGGACGCGATTGAGCGGCCCGAGCGCGATACCCAACGCATCGTCTTGCCGCCGGCGAGCTACCTGCACGAGCAGGAGAAAACCACCAAGCGCTGGCCGGCTGCGGTGCGCTTTATCCGCGAGCATGGCCTCAACGAGGTGTTCGGACCGAGCCAATCGGAGGTCGGCATCATCTTGCAAGGCGGCATGTACAACGGCGTCTTGCGCGCCCTGCAACTGCTCGGTCTGGCCGATGTGTTTGGCAACACCCAAGTGCCCCTTTACGTGTTGGGCGTGACCTACCCTCTGGTCGACGATGAGGTGCTGGCTTTTTGCGAAGGCAAACGGGCCGTGCTGGTGGTCGAGGAGGGTCAGCCCGACTTTATTGCACAGAACATCCACACCCTCTTGCACCGCGCGGGCAGCCGCACCGAGGTGCAGGGCAAGGATGTTTTGCCCATGGGCGGCGAGTACACCGGCGCGGTGATGCTCAAGGGGGTCGGCGAGTTTTTGCG
>CANHBU010000097.1 GCA_947458345.1 Comamonadaceae bacterium | reverse complement strand
GTGCCTGCGCTAGCGCGGCCTGGTAGTTGCGCCCACCAAAGTTGCGTTCGGCCTTGGCCTGTGCCTCGGCCACTTCATCGCTCATCTGAGCATGACGCTGCCGCGTTTGCGCATGGGCCAGCGGGTCTTTGGTTTGGCCGAGCTCGCCCACGCCGTCCATGAGGGCGTCGCTGTCGTAGTGCCCGTAGCCGTTGTAGCTCAGGCTGGCAAAAGCGCCCGAGGCAAAAGACAGCAGGGCGCTGTAGGCGCCTTCGGTGGGGCGTGAGGCGTCCCAGCGGCCGGTCATGGCCCGCACCGATTGCACCTGTCCGCCGCCGAGCAGGCGCACCACATCGACCTGATGGGCTGCCTGACTAAAGACCACGCCGCCACCGCGCTCGGTGTCGAGTTCTTCCGGTCGCCGCGGGCGGTACAGAAAATCGGTGTACTGCATGGCGTGGATCATTCGCACCGCGCCATACTGGCCGCTGGCGATCATCTGGTGGGCCAGCAGGACCGGGGCATTGAAACTGTGGCTGTGGCCAACCATCAGGTGGGTTTGGGCCTGCGCGCAGGCCTCGATCATGCGGTCGGCCTCGGCCAGGCTCAGGGCCATGGGCTTTTCAACCAGCACATGCTTGCCAAAGCTCGCGGCCAGGCAGACGTGCTCGGCGTGCATTGGGTGGGGCGTGGCCACATACACCCACTGCACCGCCGGGTCGGCGCATACCGCCTCGGCGCTGGCCAGGGGCGTGGCGCCGAAGGTTTGCGCGAAAGCCTCGCGGGCGGCTGGGCGGGGGTCGTAGGCGGCGACCAGGCGCACCCGTGCATCGTCCCGCCAGCTTGGCACCATGAGGGTGAAGGCCCGGCCCAGACCGAGCACGCCCAAGCGCAAAGGATCGCTCATGGGTGGGCCCGTCTCACAGGTCCAGCACCAGCGAGGCGCCCTGGGCGCGTGAGACGCAGACCATGATGTGCGTGGCCTTCTCGTCGTCCATCAGCACCAGGTCGCGGTGATCGGCCTGGCCCTCGAGCAGGCCGGTCTTGCACGAGCCGCAGGTGCCGCTTTCGCAGGAGTAGGGCAGGTGCACGCCCTCGTTGCGCAGGGCTTGCAAAATACTCACGCCCACGGGCACCTCGATGATGCGCCCACTGCTGCGCAGGCTGACCTCAAAAGCCTGGTCCTCGGCCCGCGCGCTGGTGTCTGCGCCAAAGCTTTCAAAATGAACCGCGCTGGCGGGCCAGTGGCCGGTCATGTCGCGCACCGCGTCCATCAGGGCCTGGGGGCCGCAGCAATAAAGCTGCAAGGACTGCACGCTGCCGGCCTTTTCGAGCAGGGGCCACAGATCCATGGCTTGGTTCGGATCGCCCTGATCGTGGTGCATCACCACCTGCGCGGCAAAGTCGGGGCTGCTGAGCAGGTCGGCGAAGGCCGTGCTCTGGCGCTCGCGCGTGAGGTAAATCAAGCGATAGGGCTTGCCCTGAGATTGCAGCAGCCGGGCCATCGACAGCAGGGGCGTGATACCGATTCCGCCGGCGATGAGCAACACGCGGCTTGCGCGCTCATCGAGTTCGAACTGGTTTTGCGGCAGGCCCACCTCGATCAGGTCGCCGGCGCGCACGCCGTCGACCAGGCTGAGCGAGCCGCCGCGGCCCCGGCCCTCGCGCTTGACCGCGATTTCGTAGCAGTCGCGCTCATCGGGGTGGTTGCTCAGGGAATACTGGCGCCAGGCGCCTGAGGGCGTCTTGACGCTGATATGAGCGCCGGCTGTGAAAGCGGGCAAGGGCAGGCCCTGTGGATGGCGCAATTGCAGGCGCCCGATGCCCTGCGCCGCCGGTTCGGCCACGCTCACGAGCAGGGACTGGGTGTCGGTTGGCATGGTGGGTGAAAACTCGCAGTCTGGCTCGGGATTTTGTCGGGCATGCTTTGGGGGCATTGGGCAGGTGAGCGCTTTGAGATATTATATTAGGCGCCTAAACATTTTGTGCGAGCCTTCCCTTCATCATCCCCGGTGGCAGCCGCTGCCCCCCTCAAGGAGATCCGTCATGCAACGCAGAACCTTGGCCACGATGGCCGCCGCCCTGATGCTCACACCCTTGGCTTGGGGCCAGACCTATCCGAGCAAGCCCGTCAAGTTCATCGTGCCCTATGCCGCCGGCGGTCTGCCCGATACCGTGGCACGCGTGGTGGCCCAGCGACTGACCGAGCGGCTCGGTCAATCGGTTGTGGTGGACAACAAGCCCGGTGGCAACGGGGTGGTGGCCTATCAGGCGCTGTTGCAAAGCAACCCGCAGGACGGGCATGCCTTCATCGTCTCCGATGGCTCCATGCTGTCGATCACGCCGCTGGTCAACAAGGCGCTGCCCTACAAATACGGCACCGACATTTTGCCGGTCTCCCTTATCGCGCGCTCGCCGCTGTTCGTGGTTGCGCATCCCAAAACCGGGGTGTCGAGCCTGCAGGAATTCGTTGCCCTGGTCAAGAGCAAGCCGGGGGACTTCACCTATGGCTCCTCGGGCATTGGCAGCACGCATCACCTGACGATGGAGGCGCTCAAGAGCGCGCTTAATCTCGACGTGCGCCACGTGCCCTTCCGAGGCTCGGGCCAGTCAACGCCGGCTTTGGTCGGCGGTCAGGTCGACTTCTCAGTGGCTGCGCTGCCCTCGATGCAAGGTTTTGCCAAGGCCGGCCAGGTGCGCGTGTTGGCCAGCAATGCGGCCAGCCGCTCGCCCCAGGCCCCCGAGATTCCGACCATCTCCGAAATGGTGCCCGGCTTCGACTTTGCCGTGGTGATTGGCGTGATGGCCGCCGCTGGCACGCCCCAGGCTGCAATCGCCCGCATCAGCCAGGAAATTGCCGAGGTGGTCAAGCATCCGGAGGTGGTCAAGAACTTCCAGACGGCCGTCATCGACCCCATCGGTTCGGGCCCGCAGGCCTACGGCCAAGTGATTGCCCGCGAAAACGAGGCGATGGCGCGCGCGGCCAAGGTGGCCAATCTCAAGGCCGAGTAAGCTCACACGTCACCGGCAGGCCTCGGCTCCCACACGGCCTTCAGGCAGGCAAAGCCTGGGGCGTGTGGCCTGGAGCCTGTGACCTGGGGACTGTGGGGGCGCCCTCGACCCGAGCTGGGCCGCTTTATTGGCCCGACTCTTTGTAGTAGCCGATCACATCGCCTTGGGTGGTCACGCCCAGGCCATTGAGCAGGCGGTTGGAGTAGTTGAAGTAGGCGCAGACCTGGTTGACCTCCAGGATCTGCCCGTCGTCGCAGCCTGCGGCGTGCAGCGCGTCGATATCGGCCTTGACCATGTCGGCCACACCGGTGGTCAGCTTGCCCGCATAGACCAGCAAGGCCAGCTCCTTACCCTCGAAAACCTGTTGCGGCTGCCGTTGCTGCAGCGCGTCCCAGACCGCTTGCGCGCGCGGCGCATCGGCCATCAGGCGGCGGGCATTGGCGAAGTGGTGGGTCAGGCTGTAGTCGCAGCGGTTGAGCATGCTGACATAAGAGGCCACGACCTCCAAAAACCAAAAGGGCAGGGTGTTGTCCGGGCTGTGCAGCACGCTGCGGTAGAGCGCGACGTGGCCCTCCATGGTGTGCGGGCGCAGGCTGTGCGCCTTCATCACGTTGTCGACCGTCCCGTGCGGGGTCCTGACTTTCTCGTAGGCCGCAGCCAGCGGGCCTTGGGCCTGCTCGAGCGGGATCATGTGTATCCAGGCGGACATCGGCGTTCTCCGGTTCGGTTCAATCTGGCAGTTCAATCGATGGGACGGGGCCGCGGCACGCGCGCAAACAGGCGCATCACCATGGGTTCGAAATGCGACAGCGGGGCGCACTCACCGTGCGGATCGATAGCGGCTTGGTCGTAGCGCTCGACGAAGGTGGCGGCCCACTCAAAATGCGGATGCCCGCGCCAGCGTTCGGATGCCTTGGGGTCGGCCAGGGGGTGATGGGGCGAGTGCGCATCTTGAAACAGCGCGTGGCGCTGAAGCATCCAGTGGTTGCGCTCGCTCACATAGCTGCCCAGCAGCGCCGCGGCAAATTCACCGTGGCTGTCGGGGCAGGTGATGAAGCCCACGTCGTGCAGCAGGCACACCACGATGTCCTCTTCATCCAGCCCGTCGCGCAGCGCCAGCGTGGCCGACTGCAGGCAGTGCCGG
The DNA here is from genome assembly GCA_947458345.1 of Comamonadaceae bacterium. Taxonomy (GTDB): domain Bacteria; phylum Pseudomonadota; class Gammaproteobacteria; order Burkholderiales; family Burkholderiaceae_C; genus Polaromonas. The sequence goes on along the minus strand of CANHBU010000097.1, from coordinate 2,769 downwards.
TAGTTGTTGATGCGGTAGCCAAAAGTCGGGTCGTGCTCGGAGTCGGCCAGCATGCGCAGCACCTGCTTGGCTTGCTGCTCACGGTAGTAGGCTTGGCGCTGGCTCAGCAGCAATTGCCAGTCGCTGCGGCTGAAGTCTTCCAGACTGTTTTTGTCGACGTAGCGCCAGTCGGAGCGCATCAGGGGACTCAGATCGTCTTTCATGGTCGGACCGTTAGTTCAGGCCGGCTGCGTGCAGCCAGGTTTCGGTGGAGGCACGCCAGGGCCCCAGGGCCTGCTGCGCCAAGGGATCGGCATGGAGGGCTTGTTGCCAGGGCTCGAGCGCTTCGGGCAGCCGCAGGGGGCTGCCCAAGGCCTGCAGCAGGCGCTCGGCCAGGGGCAGTGTGACGGCAAAGCCGCAGTCGGCCAGCGTCGGCCTCGGGCCGGCCAGATAGGGGCCTGGCCGGGCCACTTGCGCCAGGCGGGCGAGCTTGTCGTCCAGCGCGGCCTTGAGTTGCGGCAACTGGCCGCGCTCTTGCGGCTGGCGGATGAGTGCAAACAAGGCGCGCACCTTGGGCTCGACATGCAGATCGTGCAAGCGCGCCAGCAGGCGCACCTGCGCGCGCTGCTCAAGGTTTTGCGGCAGCAGCGGTCGCTCGGGGTATCGCTCTTCCAGGTACTCCAGGATGGCCTCGGACTCGGCCAGCACGAAGCCCCGGTCATCGATAGCCGGGATGGTCCCCATGGGTACGATCTCGCGCCAGGCCTCGGAGCGGTAGCCGCCGGGGGGCTCGCGCTCTTCGAAGGCAATGCCGCGCCAGCACAGGGCCAGCCTCACCTTGGTGGTGTAGGTCGAGACCGGTAGTCCGTAGAGGATCATGAGGCGAAAAATTGAGTGATGTCCTCGCGCGCGTCTTGGGCTGCCGCCTCCAGTAGCGCCTGCCCGTGTTCGGGGCGGGCCAGCGCCGAGTGCGAGCCCACCCGGCCGTCGGGGAACTGCTCACGATGGTGGTGCGCGTCGGGGTGATTGTCACCGGCATGCAGGCGCGCATAGCCGTCGGGCAGACGCTGCGGCGGCTGCTCGATGGCCTGCCCGATCGGGTAGGCCGAACCGAGCACGGCCATGGCGATGGACAGCTCGCTCGGCGTGGCATGCATGCCCTCCCATTGCCCGTAGAGCTCGCGTCTCATGTCATTGGCGCGGGGGTAGTCCCACCAGGAGCGCAGCCGGCACTGCGGCGCCTGGCCGCTGCGTTGCCCCAAACTCCACTGCGCGTAAAAGTCCTGGCAGGCCGCTTGTACGGCGGCGATGTTGGCGCCGTGGCCATTGAGGAAGTAAAAGCGCTCGAAGCCCTGACTGGCCAGGCTGCCCAGCACATCGCCGACCACAGCCATCAGGGTCGAGGCCCGCAGCGAAATGGTGCCGGCAAAGCCCAGGTTGAACTGCGCCGGAGCCAGGCTCAGAGTAGGGGCTACCAGCCAGGGCCCGTGGCGCGCTGCCTGCTCGGCGATGGCTTGGGCCACCAGCGCGTCTGTGCCGATCGGGCCGCTGGGCCCGTGCTGTTCGGTCGAGCCGACCGGGATGACGATGCCCTTACAGCCTTCGAGGTAGCGGGCCACGTTCGGCCAGGTCGTTTCAGCAAGACGCATGAGGTTCAAACATCCTAGATCCGGCGTTGGATCTTGTGCACTGCCCGTGCAAGTCCAACGGTTTAGACTCAGATCATAATCACCCCTCGTTTTGACCGCAGGGGGTGTTTTCCATGAGCGAATCGGCCGCGGGCGCCAGTGCCCTGATCCGCATGCAGGCGGTGGGCAAGTCCTTTGGCACTTTTAAAGCCCTCGATCGCGTCGATCTGGCCGTGGCCAGCGGCGAGAAGATCGTGGTTTGCGGCCCTTCAGGATCGGGCAAGTCCACCTTGATTCGCTGCATCAGTCAGCTCGAAACCCATGACGAAGGGCAGATCTGGGTCGACGGCGTCGAACTGCACGACCGCTCGAGCGAGGGCGCCCATGTGCCTGGTGACATTGGCATGGTGTTTCAGCAGTTCAACCTCTTTCCGCACCTGAGCGTGATCGACAACCTGATGCTCGCGCCCATGCGCGTGCGCGGCCTGGGGCGCCAGGAGGCCGAGCAACTGGCCCAGCAGTATCTCGAGCGTGTCGGGATCGCCGAGCAGGCCCAGAAGCTGCCGGGGCAATTGTCTGGCGGCCAGCAGCAGCGCGTGGCCATCGCCCGCTCCTTGTGCATGCGCCCGCGCATCATGCTCTTTGACGAGCCCACGTCGGCGCTCGATCCCGAGATGATCCAGGAGGTGCTCTCGGTCATGGAGGGCCTGGCCCGCGACGGCATGACCATGATCTGCGTCACCCACGAAATGGGCTTTGCCCGGCGGGTGGCCGACCGCGTGGTGTTCATGGACCAGGGCCGCGTGGTGGAAGAGGCGCCGCCAGCGATCTTCTTTAGCGCCCCGCGCAGCGAACGCTGCCGCAGCTTTCTCGATCGCATCTTGCACCACTGAGACGCGCGGCGCAGCTCAACAGCCGGGTCAAACCTCTGTGGCAGCTGCGCCTTCGCGGCCCTTGGGCGGACATTGGGTGGCCATTTGGGCCGCTATTCGGGCCACTATTCGGCCCACTACTTTGCCCGCCGCTAGGCGCCGCCTTACCGAGGCGCCGAGGCCATGCGCCTTTCGAGGCGACGCACGCCCCATGAGGTCAGCAAGATCAGCAGCAGGTATTCAAAAACCAGCGCTGTGTAGATCTCCAGCGCCCGGTACTCGGTCACATT
>CANHBU010000096.1 GCA_947458345.1 Comamonadaceae bacterium | reverse complement strand
CCTAGGTGTGCGCCTGCTGCGCGTCGAGCCCGGCTTGTGTGAATTGGCCCTGCCCTATTCGGACAAGGTCACGCAGCAGCAAGGCGGTTTTCATGGCGGAGCCATCGGCGCTTTGGCCGACGTCGCCGGAGGCTACGCTGCGCTGACCACCGCGCCCGAGGGCATGGAGGTCACTACCGTCGAATACAAGATCAACTTCATGAACGCTTTTCAGGGCGGCGAATTGCGTGCCATTGGCCGGGTGATCAAGGCCGGGCGGCGGGTGATCGTCACCACGGCCGAGGTGGTCCACCTCAGCGATGGCCAACGCCGCGACTGCGCCATCATGCAGCAGACCCTGGCGCCCGTGACCAAAACCTATTGAGCCTGTTTCAACATTTCTGGGGCCTCTTGCCCTGCACCCACCATGAACCTGCCTGGACTTGACTTTCAACTCGGCGATGACATTGATGCACTGCGCGACGCGGTGTACGCCTTTGCGCAGGCCGAAATTGCACCGCGCGCGGCCGAGATCGACCGCAGCGATCGCTTCCCCATGGATTTGTGGCGCAAGATGGGCGATCTGGGCGTGCTGGGTATCACCGTTGGCGAGCAATACGGCGGCGCGGGCATGGGCTACCTGGCCCATATGGTGGCGATGGAGGAGATCTCCCGCGCCAGCGCCTCGGTCGGCCTGAGCTACGGCGCGCATTCCAACCTGTGCGTCAATCAGATCAAGCGCAACGGCACCGATGCCCAGCGCGCCCGCTACCTGCCCAAGCTGATCTCGGGCGAGCATGTGGGGGCGCTGGCCATGAGCGAGCCCGGTGCGGGCTCCGATGTGATCTCCATGAAGCTCAAGGCCGAGGACAAGGGCGGCTACTACCTGCTCAATGGCTCGAAGATGTGGATCACCAATGGCCCCGATGCCGACACGCTGGTGGTCTACGCCAAGACCGAGCCTGAACTGGGCGCCCGCGGGGTGACCGCCTTCCTGATCGAAAAGGACATGAAGGGGTTTTCCGTGGCGCAAAAGCTCGACAAGCTGGGCATGCGCGGCTCGCACACCGGTGAGCTCGTCTTTCAGGACGTGGAGGTGCCTGCCGAGAACATCTTGGGCGGGCTCAACCATGGCGCCAAGGTGTTGATGAGCGGCCTCGATTACGAGCGTGCCGTGCTCGCCGCCGGCCCCATCGGCATCATGCAAAGCGTGATGGACAGCGTGGTGCCCTACATCCACGACCGCAAGCAGTTTGGTCAGAGCATCGGCGAGTTCCAACTGATCCAGGGCAAGGTGGCCGATATGTACACCGTGCTGCAGGCAGGGCGCTCGTTTTGCTACACCGTCGGCAAAAACCTCGATCTGCTGGGCAGCGAACATGTGCGGCGGGTCCGCAAGGATTGCGCCTCGGTGATTTTGTGGTGCGCCGAAAAAGCCACCTGGATGGCTGGGGAGGGCGTCCAGATCTTCGGCGGCAACGGCTACATCAACGAATACCCGCTCGGCCGCCTGTGGCGCGATGCCAAGCTCTACGAAATCGGCGCGGGCACCAGCGAGATTCGCCGCATGCTGATCGGCCGCGAGTTGTTCGCCGAAACCGCCGGCGCCTGAAGCCCACGATCCACCGCACCAAGGACTTGTCATGCCCCTGCGCCATTTGCTCGCACACAACCGGCAGTGGGCCGCTCATATGGAAGCCGAGCGACCGGGTTTTTTTACCAATTTGTCGCACCAGCAGAATCCCCGCTATATGTGGATCGGCTGCTCCGACAGCCGCGTGCCGGCCAACCAGATCACGGGGCTCGAGCCCGGTGAGGTGTTCGTGCACCGCAATGTGGCCAATGTGGTGGTGCCCACCGATCTCAATTGCCTGTCGACCATCCAGTACGCGGTCGACCAATTGCATGTGGAGCATCTCATGGTGGTCGGCCATTACGGCTGCGGTGGCGTGATGGCGGCGCTGCAGGGCATCCGGGTGGGCCTGGCCGACAACTGGCTGCGCCACATCAAGGATGTGGCCGCCCGTCACCGGTCCTTGCTCGACCGTGTGGAGCCGGCCGAGCGTGGCAACCTGCTGGTCGAGCTCAATGTGATCGAGCAGGTGGTCAACGTGGCCCGCTCCACTGTGGTGCAAGATGCCTGGGAGCGCGGCCAGTCGCTCACGCTGCACGGCTGGGTCTATGGACTTAAAGACGGTTTGCTCAAGGATCTGAAGATTTCCCTCGACGACCCTGCGCATCTTGATGCCGTCTATGCCCAGGCGATTGGCACGCAGGCGCGCCTGGGCCTGGCAGTCTGAGCCCTCCCGCGAGCCCATCATGTTTCCTCAGCGCCTCGACTCGAGCCTTGCCTACGACATCGCCAAGGCGATGATGGACGGATTCAACCGCCACTACGACCTGTTTCGGCGCGAGTCGGCGCGCGCCAAGCACCGCTTTGAGACGGCCGACTGGCATGGCCAGCAAAGGGCGCAGCGCGAGCGCATCGAGTTCTATGACCTGAGGGTGCGCGAAGCCTCGACCCGGCTCGAGCGAGAGTTCAAGGCTGGCGAGCAGCCGATGGAGGTCTGGCACCAGGTCAAGCTCCATTACATCGGCCTGCTGGTCAATCACCACCAGCCCGAGCTGGCCGAGACCTTCTTCAACTCGGTCACCACCAAGATCCTGCACCGCAGCTACTTTCAAAACGACTTTATTTTTGTGCGGCCGGCGGTCAGTACCGAATACATCGAAAACGAGGAACCCACCGCCCGCCCCACCTACAAGGCCTGGTATCCCAGCCGCGAAAATTTAGGCGAGGTGATCGTGCAGGTCATCGAGTCCTTCGACCTGCGCCGACCCTTTGGCGATCTGCCGCGCGATGCAAGCGATGTGCTGGCCCAAGTCGAGCAGCGCCTGCGCGACATGAAGCTGCGGGCCAATTTCCAGATTCAGGTGCTGTCGAGCCTGTTTTTTCGCAACAAGGGCGCCTACGTCGTGGGCAAGCTGATCAATGGCTTTAGCGAGATCCCGTTTGCCCTGCCCATCTTGCACGATGAACACGGCAAGCTCTTTGTCGATGCGATCTTGTTTGGCGAGGACGACCTGCTGATCCTGTTTAGCTTTGCGCGCGCCTATTTCATGGTCGATATGGAGATTCCATCGGCTTATGTGCAGTTTCTGCGCAGCATGATGCCGCGCAAGCCCAGGGCGGAGCTCTACAACGCGCTCGGGCTGGCCAAGCAGGGCAAAACGCTGTTTTACCGGGATTTTCTGCACCACCTGCGCCACAGCACCGACCGCTTGCGTATCGCCCCAGGCATCAAGGGCATGGTCATGCTGGTGTTTGATCTGCCGTCTTTTCCTTATGTCTTCAAGGTGATCAAGGACTACTATCCGCCGCAAAAAGACACGACCCGCGAGCAAATTCAGGGCAAGTACTTGCTGGTCAAACAACACGACCGGGTCGGACGCATGGCCGACACGCTCGAATACAGCAATGTGGCTTTTCCGCGCGAGCGCTTTGAGGACGAATTGATCGAGGAGATCCGCAAGTTCGCGCCCAGCCAGATCGAGATCAGCGACCGCGACGGCGACGGCCAACTCGAAGTCATCATCCGCCACGTCTACATCGAGCGGCGCATGATTCCTCTGAACATTTATTTGCAGGAGTCCTTTGACGCAGGCCCCGACAACGAGCGCGCCCAAGCCCAGATGGAGCACGCCGTCATCGAGTACGGCAATGCGATCAAGGACCTGGTGGCGGCCAACATCTTTCCGGGCGACATGCTTTGGAAGAACTTTGGCGTCACGCGCCACGGCAAGGTGGTGTTCTACGACTATGACGAAATCGAGTATTTGACCGACTGCAATTTCCGGCGCGTGCCGCCTGCGCGCAATGAGGAAGACGAAATGTCGGGCGAAATTTGGTACACCGTGGGCCCCAAAGACGTGTTCCCAGAAACCTTCGGTCCCTTCCTGTTGGGCAACCCGGCGGTGCGCAAGGTGTTCATGAAGCACCATGCCGATTTGCTCGACGCCGATTTCTGGCAGGCCAACAAGGAGCGCATTGTGCGCGGACATGTGCACGACGTGTTCCCCTACGACCCGGCGCGGCGCTTTTCCGAGCGGCGCCGAGTGGCCGGACCGATAGAGTCATGAGTGACTTGGCTCAGGTGTTGGAGGTGGCCAGCTACGCGGTGACCGTCATCGGTCTGCCCTTTGCGTTTTGGGTGTTCTGGACCGAGCAGCGCAAGGAGCGCGAGAACGAGGAAGAAGAAGCCTATCAGCTGCTGTCCAACGCCTACAACGAGTTTTTGAAGGTGGTGCTGGCCCATCCGGACCTGCAACTGCGCACGGCGCCGGCGCTGGAAAACGCCACGCCTGAGCAGCGCGAGCGCATGCTGGTCATCTTCGACATGCTTATTTCGCTGTTCGAGCGCGCTTACCTGATCGCCTACAAGAGCGACATGGGTCAAGCCGAACGCCGACGCTGGAATTCCTGGGACGACTACATGCGCGAGTGGTGTCGGCGCGAGGATTTCCGCACGGCCCTGCCGCAGATGCTGCGAGGTGAAGACCCGGCGTTCGTCGCTTACATCGCACGCTTGGCCCAGGAGGAATCGGCCTGAGCGACGGCCCTTTTTTTGACTGTTGACACAAGGAGAGCAAGCATGATTGATCCCATCGTCATTGTGGGTGCAGCCCGTACCCCCATGGGGAGTTTCCAGGGCGATTTTTCTTCTCTGGCTGCCCACGACCTGGGCGGTGTGGCCATCGCGGCGGCGGTGCAGCGCGCGGGCATTGCCCCCGAGCTGGTCACCGAGGTGCTGTTTGGCAATTGCCTGATGGCCGGCCAGGGCCAGGCACCGGCTCGCCAGGCCGCGTTCAAGGGCGGCTTGCCGGCCAGCGCGGGCGCGGTGACCTTGTCCAAGATGTGTGGCTCGGGCATGCGCGCGGCCATGTTCGCCCACGACATGCTGCTCGCTGGCAGCCATGAGGTGCTGGTCGCCGGCGGTATGGAGAGCATGACCAATGCCCCCTACCTCATGCTCAAGGGCCGCGGCGGCTACCGCATGGGCCACGACAAGATCTATGACCACATGATGCTTGACGGTCTGGAGGACGCCTATCAGGCCGGCCGCAGCATGGGCACTTTTGGCGAAGACTGCGCCGCCAAGTACCAATTCACGCGCGAGCAGCAGGACGCTTTTGCGATGGCCTCTGTGTCGCGCGCGCAAAACGCAATCGCCAGCGGCGGCTTTGCCAAGGAGATCGCTGCGGTGACCGTCAAGACCCGCGCTGGCGAGGTCGTGGTCAGCCAGGACGAGGGCCCGGGCAAGATCAAGATCGACAAGATCCCCACGCTCAAGCCGGCCTTCAAGAAAGACGGCACCATCACCGCCGCTGCCAGCTCGTCCATCAACGATGGCGCGGCGGCCTTGGTGATGATGCGCCAGAGCAGCGCCGAAAAGCTCGGCTGCAAGCCGCTGGCGCGCATCGTCAGCCACGCCACCCATGCCCAGCAGCCCGAGTGGTTCACCACCGCGCCGGTGGGTGCGAGCCAGAAGGCGCTGGCCAAGGCCGGCTGGCAGGCCTCAGATGTGCAACTGTGGGAGGTCAACGAAGCCTTTGCCGTGGTGCCGATGGCCCTGATGCACGAGCTCAAGGTGCCCCATGAGATCGTCAATGTCCATGGCGGGGCGTGCGCGCTGGGTCATCCCATCGGCGCTTCGGGCGCGCGCATCATGGTCACGCTCATCCATGCGCTGCAGGCCCGTGGCCTGAAAAAGGGCATGGCCAGTCTGTGCATCGGTGGCGGCGAGGCCACGGCGGTCGCGCTAGAGCTGTGCTGAGGACGACCGCATGCTGCTCAACGACGATCAGATTCAGGTGCGCGATGCGATGCGCGATTTCTCCCGGCGCGAGCTCTGGCCGCATGCGGCCGACTGGGACCGGCGGCACCACTTTCCCAAGGATGTTCACCAGGGGCTGGCGGCGCTGGGGGCCTACGGCATCTGCGTGCCCGAGCAATGGGGCGGCGCCGAGATGGACTATCTGACGCTGGCGGTGGTGCTCGAGGAGATTGCGGCCGGCGATGGCGGCACCAGCACGGTCATCAGCGTGACCAACTGCCCGGTCAATGCGATTTTGCTGCGCTACGGCACTGATGCGCAGAAAAAGCGCTGGCTCACGCCCCTGGCTCAGGGTCAGATGCTGGGCGCCTTTTGCCTGACCGAGCCGCATGTGGGCAGCGACGCCTCGGCGCTGCGCACCACTGCCGTGCGCCAGGGCGACGCTTACCTTATCAATGGCGTCAAGCAGTTCATCACCAGCGGCAAGAATGCGCAGCTGGCCATCGTCATTGCGGTGACCGACAAAGGCGCGGGCAAGAAAGGCATGAGTGCCTTCATCGTGCCCACCGACACGCCCGGCTATGGCGTGGCCCGCCTCGAAGACAAACTCGGCCAGCGCTCGAGCGACACCGCGCAGATCGTGCTCGAAAACTGCCGCATCCCGGCCGACCATCTGATCGGGCGGGAGGGCGAAGGCTACCGGGTGGCCCTTTCGGCTCTCGAGGGAGGCCGTATTGGCATTGCCGCGCAGAGCGTGGGCATGGCGCGCAGCGCGCTCGAGGTGGCCATCGACTACGCCAAGCAGCGTCAGAGTTTTGGTGCGGCCATCATCGACCATCAGGCCGTGGGTTTTCGCCTCGCCCAGTGTGCCACCGAGCTTGAAGCGGCGCGCCAGTTGATCTGGCATGCGGCCGCCTTGCGCGATGCCGGCCAGCCCTGCCTGAAGGAAGCGGCGATGGCCAAGCTGTTTGCCAGCGAGATGGCCGAGCGCGTCTGCAGCGCCGCCATCCAGACCTTGGGCGGCTATGGCTATGTGAGCGATTTCCCGCTTGAGCGCATCTACCGCGACGTGCGGGTTTGCCAGATCTACGAAGGCACCTCGGACGTGCAAAAAATCATCATCCAGCGCGCCTTGTAAAGACCGCTGGCGCTCGGCGCCGCTGG
>CANHBU010000095.1 GCA_947458345.1 Comamonadaceae bacterium | reverse complement strand
TTTTTCGTTCACATAAGCCAGCGGCCGAATCACCACGTTCTTGCCATCGTCGCTGGCTAGCTTGGGCGGCATGCCCTTGAGCTTGGAGGCAAAAAACATATTGAGAAACAAGGTCTGCAAGATGTCGTCGCGGTGGTGGCCCAGCGCGATTTTGGTGCAGCCCAGCTCTTCGGCCACGCGGTACAAGATGCCGCGCCGCAGCCGCGAGCACAGCGAGCACATGGTCTTGCCTTCCGGAATGACGCGCTTGACGATGCTGTAGGTGTCTTGCGTCTCGATGTGAAAGGGCACGCCCACGCTGCGCAGGTACTCGGGCAGCACGTGGGCCGGAAAGCCCGGCTGTTTTTGGTCGAGGTTGACCGCCACCAGCTCAAAGCGCACCGGCGCGCGCTGCTGCAGCTTGAGCAAGATGTCGAGCATGGCGTAGCTGTCTTTGCCGCCAGAGACGCAGACCATGACCTTGTCGCCCTCGCCGATCATCTGGTAGTCGACGATGGCCCGGCCGACCTCGCGGCACAGGCGTTTTTCGAGCTTGTGGTTTTCGCGCTCGATGCGCTTGTAGTCTTCGGCCGCCGAGGGCTCGGCAAGGGCTTGGGAGTCGATGGATGCGGCAGAGCTCATGGCCAGACTCACTTCATGCCAAAGACTTCGCAGCCCACTGCCTCGCAGTCGGGGTAGACGTCGGGCTTGGCGGTCGATACGCGCGCCGCCTGCACTTTGGGATGGGCGAGCATGGTGCGCAGCACGTCGTCGCACAGCGTCTCTTGCAGGTGGATGTGCCCAAGCTGCACCCGATCGCGAATGGCCGATCGAATGAAATCGTAGTCGACCACCTCGTGCAGCTCATCGGCCTGGGGCGTGGAAACATCCAGCGGAATGTAGAGCTCCACATTGAACAGCACGCGCTGCTCGCCGGCTTTTTCAAAGTCGTGCACGCCAATGTTGATCTTGACCTCGTAGTTGCGCAAAAACAGGCGCCGGCATCGTGTGGCCAGCGCTGCGCTGGGGTCCGCATTCATGGTTGGATTCCTTTGAGCAAGTCGTCGACGACAAACATGATGTCCCGGGGCAGGGGCACCAGATGCTGTCCGTTGTCCACGCTGATCACCGTGCCGGTGATGCTGGCGGTGCTGGCGAGAAACAAACAGCTGCGGGCGACGTCTTGCGGGTCGGTGGGTCGGCGCATCAGGTTGGCTGAGGCGGCACGCTCGAAATTATCTCTGGTTTGCGGCCCGCTCAGATACATCAGGCCAGGAGCGACGCCGCACACGCGCAGCCGGGGCGCGAGCGACTGCGCTTGCAGCGCCACGGCCCGCTCCAAAGCGAGCTTGCTGACGGTGTAGCTAAAGTAGTCGGGGTTGAGGTTGTAGACCTTCTGGTCCAGGATGTGGATCGCGCAGCCTTCCTGCCCCGGGGGCAGCAGATCGCGCGCCATCAGGCTGGCCAGCAGCAGCGGCGCAATCAGGTTGACTTGCAGCTGCTGCGCCGCCGCACGGGCCTGAAAGTCCAGGCCGGTGTCGGGCCAAAAGGTCGAGGCGTTGTTGACCAGCGCATGCAAAGCGTCGGTGTGCGCGCGAACCTGGGCCATGAGCGCCTGGCAGCCGGCCTCGTCGGCCAGATGTCCATGGATGGCCTGCGCCGCATGGCCTTGGGCTCGCAAGCTCTCGGCCAGCGCCTGCGCGGCAGCCTGCGACTGATCGTAGTGGCACAGCACCTGCCAGCCCGATTGGGCAAACAAGGTGGCGATGCAGGCGCCGAGCCGATGGGCTGCACCGGTGACCAGAACAGTTTTCACAGACATGCAAAGCCCCGCAGGCAAACAGCGACAATGCCGGGCTGCGCACGCATGCTTGGCACCGACCACCAATGCACAGTTTACCGAGCCCTCCGCCGCCTCCGCTGCACCAGGCCATTGAGCAGGCGGGCGGCTGGCTGCCTTTTGATGCCTTCATGGCGCTGGCCTTGTACGCGCCGGGCTGGGGCTATTACAGCGGCGAGCGGCGCAAGTTTGGCGTGCTGCCGCAGTCGGGCAGCGACTTTGTCACCGCGCCCGAGCTGTCGCCGCACTTCGGGCGGGCACTGGCGCGGCAGGTGGCACAGGCGCTGACGGCCACCGGCACCGATGAGGTCTGGGAGTTTGGCGCCGGCTCGGGCGCGCTGGCTCGCCAGATATTGGCCCAGCTTGATGAGTCGCAGCTCAGGCGTTATGTGATCGTCGAGCTCTCGGGCAGTTTGATCGAGCGCCAGCGCGAGCAGCTGGCTCCATTTGGTCAGCGCGTGCAGTGGCGCCAGGAGCTGCCGGCAAGCCTGAGCGCCGTGGTGGTGGGCAACGAGGTGCTCGACGCAATGCCGGTACAGCTGCTGATGCGCAAGGGGGGCATTTGGCACGAACGCGGCGTGGCCTGCAGCGACCATGGCCTGGTGTGGCAGGACCGGCCGACCGATCTGCGCCCGCCGCTTGAAGTGCCGGGCGAGCACGACTACCTGAGCGAAATTCACCCACAGGCCCAGGCCTGGGTGCGCACCCTGGCCCAGCGCATGGCGCGCGGCGCAGCGTTTTTGATTGACTACGGCTTTCCCGAGGCCGAGTACTACCATCCGCAGCGCCATATGGGCACGGTGATGTGCCACCAAGCGCACACGGCCGACCCCGACCCTTTGGTGCAGGTGGGCGAAAAAGACATCACAGCCCATATCGACTTCACCGGCATCGCACTGGCCGGTCAGGATGCCGGCTGGCAGGTGCTGGGCTACACCAGCCAGGCGCATTTTTTGATCAACTGCGGCTTGCTCGAAGGCATGGGCGACGCCCCCCTGGCCGAGCGGGTGATGCTGCAAAAGCTCATCCACGAGCACGAGATGGGCGAGCTGTTCAAGGTGATCGGCTTTGCTGCCGACACCCGCGACTGTCCTTACGACGGCTGGCAAGCCATCGGCTTTGCCGCCGGCGACCGCTCGCACACCCTATGAACACTTCGAGGACAGGCCCGGCCCGAGCACGGCTGTGACCCCGACTGACTGGACAACATGCTGCGCTGGATGATCGTGATTTTTCTGGCCCTGGTGGTGCTGAGCTGGCTGACGCCCTGGCTCAACAAGCTCGGTGTCGGCAAGCTCCCCGGCGACCTGCGCTTTCGCCTGTTTGGGCGCGAGTGGTACCTGCCCCTGGCCAGCACGGTGCTGCTGAGCTTCGTAGCCAGCCTGATTTCCATGCTGATCTGAGGCCCCATCGCGCCGAGGGCGGCGCTCCCACAAGGCTGTGCGGCGACACAGCGGGCTGATACAGACCTTCCTTAGAGATCTTTCGAATCGATCTGAGCCACCGCCTCGATGCGGGCCTGGCGCAGCAACTCCCCGATGCGCGGGCCCTGCAAACCTCGGGCCTGGCCTTGCGCGGCGATCTCTGCGCTGGGCACGCTTTGCGCCGCCTTGAGGGCGCGCAGCAGTCTTTCGCGCTGGGGGTAGGCGCAGTCTTGCTTGCCCAGTCGGCCCCGCGCATCGCACAGGCAGGCCAGCATGATCTGCTCGAAGCGCTCGGGCTTGCGAAAAGCATCGCAGCGCTCGAGCAGCCGCACCACAGCGGCTGCGCCAAAGCCCATGCTCTGATGAATGTTGCCGTGCTCGCGCGTCACCACATCGGCCAGTTCACGGCAGTCGGTGGGCACGCGCAGGCGCTCGCACAGGCCCTTGAGCAGCCGCGCGCCGCGCTCCTCATGGCCAAGGTGACGCGGCCACAGATCAGGCGCGGTGTTGCCCTTGCCCAGGTCGTGCGCCAGGCAGGCAAAGCGCACCGGCAGGGGCGCCTTCATCTGGGCCGCCTGATCGAGCACCATCATCAGGTGCACCCCGGTATCGACTTCCGGATGGTGCTCGGGCGTTTGCGGCACGCCCCACAGGCGATCGACCTCGGGCAGCAAACGCGCCAGCGCGCCGCAGTCGCGCAGCAGCTGGAAAAATCGCGAGGGCTGGGCCTGCATCAAGGCGCGCGCGAGCTCTTGCCACACGCGCTCGGGCACCAGGTGATCGACCTCGCCGCTGTCGACCATCTGGCGCATCAGGCTGAGCGTTTCGGGTGCAACCGAAAAATCGACAAAGCGCGCCGCAAAACGCGCGACGCGCAAGATGCGCACCGGGTCTTCGGCAAAAGCGGGCGTGATGTGACGCAGCAAGCGCGCCTGCAAGTCTTGGCGTCCGCCATGGGGGTCGAAGATTTGACCGGCCTCGTCCTGCGCGATCGCATTGATCGTCAGGTCGCGCCGGCCCAGGTCCTCCTCGAGGGTCACGCCAGGGGCGGCATGCACCGCAAAGCCGTGGTAGCCCGGCGCGGTCTTGCGCTCGGTGCGGGCCAGCGCATACTCCTCACGCGTCTGGGGATGCAGGAACACCGGAAAGTCCTTGCCCACCGACAGGTAGCCCAGAGCGCTCAGCTCCTCGGGCCGCGCGCCGACCACCACCCAGTCGCGGTCGTGCACCGGCAAGCCCAACAAGGCATCGCGCACCGCACCGCCGACCTGGTAGATCTTCATGAGGACAAGTGTAGGGGCCGCATCGCGCCCGGTGAAGGGCCGGTAGCCCAGCCTTATCGAGCCCAGGACAAGGCGCCCAGGACAAGGTGCTCGCAACTGCCGATCAAGGCCCTGCCGCTACAGCAGCCCCACCCGATGCAGACCGCAAAACCCAGGCCAGGCTTATCGGCCCTGGCGCAAAGCCATCAGGCCGCTGCGACCGCCGCGGTGGCCCAAATAGCTCGGTGCAATCGCCATCAAAGCGGCCGGCGTGATGCCCAGGCCTTGCAGTCCCGGGTGCAGGCCGGTGGCCACATTGGGCACGCTCAGCGAGTCCAGGTTGTCGCGGCTGAGCAGCGGCTCGCCGGGCATGAGCTCCATCAGACGGGCCTGGATGCGGGCCAGGGCATCGGGCAGCGCAAAAACCGGCCGGCCGCGCCCGCCGGCTGCGCCGCTGATGCGACCGGCCAGGCCCACCAGTTCGGCCAGGGTGTAGATGTCGGGGCCAAAGGCTTCGTAGGTCTGGCCGATGCTTGCCGTGGCATGGGGTCCGCTCACGCAGGCCACGATCGCCGCTGCGACATCTTCGACCCAGACCGGCTGCAAACGCGCCGCGGCGCCGGCCAGCGGCACCAGGGGCAGCAGAGCCTGGAGATCGGCAAAGGTGTTGAGGAATTTGTCTTCAGCGCCAAAGATCACGCTCGGGCGGATCAAGGTCAGCTCGAGCCCCGCCCGGTGCAGCACCTGCTCACCGCGCGATTTGCTGCGCAGGTACATCGAGGGCAGCGCATCTGGATTGCGAATGTCGGCGCCCAGCGCGCTCACATGCACCACGCGCCGAACGCCGCTGGCCTGGCAGGCAAGGGCGAGCTTTTCGGGCAGTTGCACATGGGCGCGCTCAAAGGCGGCTTGGCTGCCTTGCAAGATCGCCACCAGGTTGACCACCGCATCGTGCCCAGCCACCAGTTCGGCCAGCCGCTGGCCATCATGAATGTCGGCCTCGATGAGGTCCAGGCCCGGCAATGTAGCCACGGCCCCGGCCGCACTGCGCCGACGGGTCGGCACGGTCAGCCCGATCTGCTGACGCGTGAATTTTTCGCACACATGCCGGCCCACAAAGCCGGTACCGCCCAGAACGAGAACTTTTTGCACCATAAGCGCCATTGTGCCGCCAGCGGGTTTGCGCAGGAGCGTGTGGGGGATCGGCCAAAGCCGCGTCAATCTGCGGGCCGCCCGCCCACCCGTAGCGCCGCCCCATCGCCGCGAGGGCGCGGCTTATATGGATGCCTCCTACAAGCCCTAAGCCGGCTGTCCGATCCTTTTGGGAGCGTCGCCCTCGGCCCGATCGGGGGCTCAGGGCATCTTGGCGTCGATCGGGCCAGCGCTGGCTTCGCGTGGGCCGACGTTGCCCAGGCGGGCCTTGAGCGACTGGGGCTGGCCGCTGAGCAAGGCGGCGTAGATGGTGGCGTTGGAGAGCACTTTCTTGACGTAATCGCGCGTCTCGTGAAAGGGCACGTTCTCGGCCCAGATCGCGCCGTCTAGAAGCGGTCCGTTGCGCCAGCTTCTTGGCCGGCTGGGGCCAGCGTTGTAGGCGGCAGCGGCCAGGGCCATGGAGCCGCCGAAGTCGTCGAGCGCGCGCTTGAGGTAGGCGGTGCCAATGGTCAGGTTGACATCGCGATCGTTGATGTGGTGCGGCGCAAAACCATTGAGGCCGATATGGCGCGCGGTTTCGCGGGCGGTTGCCGGCATGATCTGCATCAGCCCCGAGGCGCCGACATGCGAGCGCGCATCCATGATGAAGCGGCTCTCCTGGCGGATCAGGCCGTAGACATAGGACGCATCCAGGCCGATTTCACGGGTGCGCTTGAGCACGGCCTCGCGCATCGGCGTGGGAAAGCGTTGCTCGATGTCGATTTCGGTGCGTGTGCGCTCGCTGCTGTTGATGCAGCGGTCCCACACGGCGCGGTCGCAGGCCAGTTGCGCGGCGGCCAGCATCTCGCGATCACTCAGGCCGCCGGGGCGGTGCAGATTGACGCTGTAGTTCCATTCGCGCACCCCGTCGCTGCGCAGCCCGATGGCAATGGCGTGCAGCGCGCGCTGCAGCCCTGGGTTTTGCAAGGCGGCATCGCGCTCTTGCTGGGTCAGGGGGGCCGGTTTGCCCGGCAAGGTGATGCGCTGGCCCAGCTCTTCAAGCGCGAGCTGCTCATAAAAGCCGCGCACTGAGGCAATCGACTGCATCAGCACCAGCGCCTGCGCCCGCTGCGGCGACACAGCCGCAGCGGTCGAACCCGACGCCGAGGACAGCGGTCCGGCGTGCTGCAGGCCTTCGGCAGGAGCCGGGTTGGCGCCAGCGCTCGGCCCAACGCTGGGCGCAGTGGCCATCAGGGCCTTGGCCCGCCAGAACACCCAGGTCGGCTCGCGCGCGGCCGGCTCGCTCATCGCGCTGATGGCAGCCAGCACCTGCGGCCAGTTGG
>CANHBU010000094.1 GCA_947458345.1 Comamonadaceae bacterium | reverse complement strand
AGCCCCGTCATCGCGAAGCTTGCCCCGCCGCGCCATGGCGCAAGCGCCTCGCGGCTAATGGCCGCTCCTCGCGCTGACAAGACACAAGACACGGGTGTGCCGACCCTGCCAGGCCAGGGGCGGCGCCGAGCCGACAAAAAACCCGAACCCGGGAAATTTTTTGAGCCGGGTCTGCGCAAGTCGATCCAGGATTACTTTACGGCCAACCGGGGCAACGGACCCTGCCCGGCCGGCCTGGTGCTCAAAAATGCCCGCTGCGAATCGTCTCAGGCTCAGCGCAGCTGGAAGATCGGCCAAGCTTTGCCGGCCAGCCTGTCCACCCGACCCCTGCCGGCGCGCCTGCTCGAGGCGCTGGGGCCCACGCCCCAGGGTCACAGCTATGTGCAGGTCGATGGAGACATCTTGCTGCTGGCCGAAGACGGAAAAACCGTGGTGGACGCCGTCCTCGATCTTGGCCAGATCAGCCCGCGCAGCTGAGCCAGCCCCTAAGGGCGGTCTGCAAAAGTCCGTTGTCGTCATTGCGAACGAAGTAAAGCAATCCAAAAACCTTTTTAAATCAAAGGCCTACGGATCGCCACGTCCCGTCACGGCGCGAGCGCCTCGCGGCTAAAGGCCGCTCCTGGCAAGTACAAAATACGCTTGTGCCGCCCCTTTAAGGCACGGCGGAACGCCGAGCTGACAAAAAATGAGCCCTCCCAATAACCCCTCGACTTTGAAGAAATCAGGGCAGTCCCTAATGAAATTGAGGTCCAAAGCCCGGGATACTCAGCGTTCTTTCATTTGTTTTCCTTAATCACCATGAAACTTCGACTGCTGACGATGTGCGCTGCCCTGGCCCTGAGCGCGGCCGGCCTGCATGCCAAGACCTTCAAGTGGACCAGCGCCAGCGACATTCCGACGCTCGACATTCACTCCCAGAACAATGCGCTGGGCAACGGGGTGCATGCGTCGATCTATGACGCGCTGGTCTATTACAACAGCCGCACCTTCAAAGCCGAGCCCCAGCTGGCCACCAGTTGGAGCGAGCTGACGCCCCGCCAGATGCGCTTTACCCTGCGCCAGGGCGTCAAGTTCAGTGACGGCTCGACCCTGACGGCCGACGATGTGGTGTTCTCGATTACCCGGGCCATGGCCCGCACGTCGAACTACCAGGTCTATACGCAGGGGATCGATCGGGTGGTCAAGGTTGACAACAACACGATTGACATCCTCATGAAGGACCCCAATCCGGTGCTGATCAACCAGCTCACCGAACTGCGGATCATGAGCAAAGCCTGGGCCGAAAAGAACCGCTCGGCGGAGCCCAAGGACATCCGCACCAAGGACGAGACCTTTGCCCACCGCAATGCCATGGGCACCGGCCCCTTCATGGTCAAGGAGTGGCAGCCTGACCAGCGCCTGGTGCTGGTGCGCAACCCCAATTACTGGGGCAACAATCCCACCAACGTGACCGAGATCGTCTACACGCCGGTGCGCGCCGAAGCCACCCGCATTGCTGCCCTGCTCTCCGGCGAGGTGGACTTTGTTCTCGATCCCAGCCCCCAGGATCTGCCGCGCCTGCGCACCAACGCCAACCTCAAGGTGATGGACGGCGTGGAAAACCGCACGATTTTCCTGGGCATGGACCAGCACCGCGATGAACTGCCCGGCTCAAACGTCAAGGGCAAGAACCCGCTCAAAGACCTGCGCGTGCGCAAGGCGCTCTACCAGTCCATCGACAGCGCCAACCTCAACCGCGTGACCATGCGCGGCCTGAGCCAGCCCACCGGCACCCTGGTGGCGCCGCAAGTGGCCGGCTGGACGGAAAAAGTCCATCAGCGCCTGCCCTTTGACGTGGCCGCTGCGCAGAAATTGCTGGCCGAGGCGGGCTATCCCAACGGCTTTGAAGTCGATTTCGCCTGCCCCAACAACCGCTACATCAACGACGAGGAAATCTGCCAGGCCATCACGGCGATGTGGGCCAAGGTGGGCGTGCGCGCCAAGCTGCGCACCTTGCCGCTGGTGACCTACTTCCCCATGATCCAGCGCTTCGAGGCCAGCATCTACATGCTGGGCTGGGGTGTGCCCACCTTCGATGCGCTCTACAGCTTGCAGTCACTGACGCGCACTGTGGGCACGGGTGGCGACGGCAATTACAACGTGGGCCGCTACACCAACGCCCGCATGGACTACGTGGTCGACCGGATCAAGGTTGAAACCGATCTGCCCGTGCGCAACCGTCTGCTGACCGAGGGCCTGCAACTGTCCAATGACACCGTCTCGCATATTCCGCTTCACAACCAGATCATCCCCTGGGCCATGAAGAAGAATGTTGACGTGGTCCACCGCGCCGACAACCGGCTCGACTGGCGACTGATTCAGGTCAACTAAGGCCATCGCACAACAATCCCGGCGCCCGCCCTGCGGCGCCGGGTTTTGTTTTTTTATTCTCCTGCGACCCAGCGGTCCTTCATGTTCGCCTTCATTGTTCAACGCCTTTTGCAAGCCGTGGTGGTCATGGCCTCGGTGGCGTTCATCGCGTTCTTGCTGTTTCAGTATGTGGGCGACCCGGTCGTTTTTCTGCTCGGACAAGATGCCACCGCCGAGCAGATCCGCCAGATGCGGGCCGACCTGGGTCTGGACCAACCCTTTTTTGTGCAGTATCTGCACTTTCTCTTCAATGCGGTGCAGGGGGAGTTTGGCCTGAGCCTGAGGCAAGGCACGAAAGTCTCGACGCTCATCGTCGAGCGCTTTCCGGCCACGCTCGAGCTGGCGCTGGCAGCGGCTTTGCTGGCGCTGGTGATCGGCATTCCGATGGGTGTCTATGCGGCGCTGCGTCGGGGCACCTTCCTGAGCCAGCTGTTCATGACCGTCTCGCTGCTGGGGGTGTCGCTGCCCACCTTTTTGATCGGCATTTTGCTGATCTTGGTGTTTGCCGTGATGCTGGGCTGGCTGCCGAGCTTTGGCCGCGGCGAGGTGGTCAAGATCGGCACCTGGACAACCGGCCTGCTCACGGCCAAGGGATGGCAGCACATCATCTTGCCGGCGGTGACGCTGGCGGTGTTTCAACTGACGCTGATCATGCGACTGGTGCGCGCTGAAATGCTCGAGGTGCTGCGCACCGACTACATCAAGTTTGCGCGGGCGCGCGGCCTGAGCAACCGGGCGATTCATTTCGGCCATGCCCTGAAAAACACCCTGGTGCCCGTGATGACCATCACCGGCCTGCAGCTCGGCGGCCTGATCGCCTTTGCCATCATCACCGAGACCGTGTTTCAGTGGCCCGGCATGGGCCTGCTGTTCATCCAGGCGGTGACCTTTGCCGACATCCCGGTGATGGCCGCCTACCTGTGCCTGATCGCTCTGATCTTCGTGGTCATCAACCTGATCGTCGACCTGCTGTACTTTGTGGTCGACCCCCGCCTGCGCGTCGACAAATCGCAGGCCCACTGATTCAAGACATGATGCACACAAGCGACTGCGCCCCACCAACCGCTCCGATCCGACCATGAGCGCTCTTTTACGCCGCTGGCTAGACAGTGATGTTGGCCACAGTTTCAAAACCTCGCCAACAGCGATGGTGGCCGCCTGCATCGCGCTGGTGTGCATCGTCAGCGCCCTGTTTGCCGACTGGGTGGCCCCGCACAACCCCTTTGATTTGGCCACGCTGGACCTGAGCGATGCGCGCCTGCCGCCGGCCTGGATCGAGGGGGGCAGCACAAAGTTTCTGCTCGGCACCGACGATCAGGGCCGTGACATCCTGTCGGCGCTCATCTACGGCTCGCGCATCTCCTTGAGCGTGGGACTGGCCTCGGTCATCTTGTCGGTGGCCATTGGTGTCTCGATGGGCCTGCTCGCGGGCTTTCGCGGCGGCTGGCTCGATGCCTTCTTGATGCGCCTGTGCGACGTGATGCTGTCCTTTCCCGCCATCTTGGTGGCGCTGCTGATCGCCGGCGTCGGCCGCGCAATGTTTCCCAACGCCCACGAATCGCTGGCCTTCGGCGTGCTGATCCTCTCAATCACCCTGACCGGCTGGGTGCAGTATGCGCGCACCGTGCGCGGCTCGACCCTGGTCGAGCGCAACAAGGAGTATGTGCAAGCGGCCCGCGTGACCGGTGTCGCGCCGCTTCGCATCATGCGCCGCCATGTGCTGCCCAATGTGCTGGGGCCGGTGCTGGTGCTGGCCACGATCCAGGTGGCCACGGCCATCATCACCGAAGCCACCTTGTCGTTTCTGGGCGTGGGCGTACCGCCGACTTCGCCCTCGCTGGGCACCCTGATCGGGGTCGGCAACGACTATCTGTTCTCAGGCGAGTGGTGGATCACCATCTTCCCCGGCCTGATGCTGGTGCTCATCGCCCTGTCGGTCAACCTGCTGGGCGACTGGCTGCGCGACGCACTCAATCCGAGGTTGCGATGAGTCTGCTGCAAGTGCAAAACCTCGTGGTCGAATTCCCCACCCGCCGGGGTACGCTGCGGGCGCTGGACGACATTTCCTTCGACATCGCCCCGGGCGAGATTCTGGGTGTGGTGGGCGAGTCGGGCGCGGGCAAATCGCTCACCGGGGCGTCCATCATCGGCTTGCTCGAGCCCCCCGGCCGGGTGGCGGGCGGGCAGATCGTGCTGCAAGGCCAGCGCATCGACCAGCTCAGCGCAGACCAGATGCGCCATATTCGTGGCCGCAAGATCGGCGCCATCTTTCAAGACCCGCTGACCTCGCTCAACCCGCTCTACACCATCGGCCGCCAACTGACCGAGACCATCTTGGCCCATCTGCCGATGAGCCCGTCGCAGGCGCGCCAGCGCGCCATCGAATTGCTGCAAGACACTGGCATTCCGGCGGCCGAGCAGCGCATCGACCATTACCCGCACCAGTTCTCCGGCGGCATGCGCCAGCGCGTGGTCATTGCGCTGGCCTTGGCGGCCGAGCCGCAGCTGATCGTCGCCGACGAGCCCACCACGGCGCTGGACGTCTCGATTCAGGCGCAGATCATCAGCCTGCTCAAGAAGGTCTGCAAGGACCGCGGCGCAGCGGTGATGCTCATCACCCACGACATGGGGGTGATCGCCGAGACGTGCGACCGGGTGGCGGTCATGTACGCCGGCCGCATCGCCGAGATCGGGCCGGTGCGCGAAGTCATCAACCAAAGCGCCCACCCCTACACCCGAGGGCTAATGGCCTGCATCCCCGACATGGACAGCGACCGCGAGAACCTCAACCAGATTGACGGCGCCATGCCCCGGCTCAACGCCATCCCCAAGGGCTGCGCCTTCAACCCCCGCTGCCCGCAGGTGCACGAGCGCTGCGGCCAGGAACGCCCCGAACTCATGCCAGCCGGAGCCACCCGCGCCGCCTGCTGGCTGCACCACTCGCAGGCCGCATCATGAGCAGCCCACTGGTCGTCGCACAAGACCTGGCCAAGACCTTCGACGTCTCGCCGCCCTGGCTTAACCGCGTGCTCGAGGGCAAACCGCGCCAGCTGCTGCATGCCGTCGACGGCGTGAGCTTCGAGATCGAACGCGGCCGGACGCTGGCCTTGGTCGGCGAGTCCGGCTGCGGCAAAAGCACCGTCGCGCGCCTGCTCGTTGGCCTGTACCAGCCCACCCGCGGCTCCATGCAGTTTGACGGGCAGGACGCCCATGCCGCCTACCGATCGGACCAAGCGCGCGAGATCCGCCAGCGCATCCAGATGATCTTCCAGGACCCCTACGCCAGCCTCAATCCGCGCTGGACGGTCGAGGCCATCGTGGGCGAGCCGCTGCTTGAACACGGCCTGATCACCAACCCGGCCGAGCTCAAGCAGCGGGTGGGGGAGTTGCTGGCCTCGGTGGGTCTGTCGGCACTGGACATGGTCAAGTACCCGCACCAGTTCTCGGGGGGACAACGCCAGCGCATCTCGATCGCCCGCGCCCTGGCCACCGCGCCCGAATTTTTGGTGTGCGACGAGCCCACCTCGGCGCTCGATGTGAGCGTGCAGGCGCAGGTGCTCAACATCATGAAGGACCTGCAGCGCCAGCGCGGCCTGACCTATCTCTTTATCTCGCACAACCTGGCGGTGGTGCGCCACGTCAGCGACCGGGTCGGCGTGATGTACCTGGGCCGCCTGGTCGAGCTGGCCGACAAGCACACGCTGTTCTCACAGCCGCAGCACCCCTACACCCGCATGCTGCTCGACGCCATCCCCAAGATGCATCAGACCGGCCGTGCCCGCACCCCGGTGCAAGGTGAGGTGCCCAATCCGCTGAACCCGCCTTCTGGCTGCACCTTCCACCCGCGCTGCCCGCAAGCGAGCGACCGCTGCAGGAGCGAGCGCCCCGCCCTGCGCCAGCTCGGCGGCATACAGATCGCGTGTCATCACGTGTAGGCGAGCCCGAGACCGACCCCCTGCGGCGCGGCGCGGAGCGGGGCCGAAAACCAATCGCAAGACTGGCCCTGGCAAACTCCGAGCAACTCTTTCGGGACCTTGTGCACCTTGTGATCGCAGTAGCCTGCATGCCAGACGTCGGTCGCGCCCACCGCGTGGTCAAGCAAAACGCATTGCGACCCCAAAACGCATTGCGACCCAATGCGGACGGCACGCCACACAGTCTGGCGGCAACCCCCACCGCCCGACGGCCGCCCCCGCCACCTACAATCATCTCTGCGTGCCGGCATAGTTCAATGGATAGAACGAGCGCCTCCTAACGGCGCCGAGCTGGCAGCTTGCACCCAGTGATCATCCGCAGATAGCCTCCTCAGCCACCTTCCAAGGTTGAGCCTCAGACAGGTGCCGGAATGGGTCGCACCAGTCTCTACCTCTGATGTATGTCAGCAGGTAGCCACCCTCATCAAGTTAGCCTATTCACCTGGCTACCAAACACCGAGCACCATTGGTTCGAGCAGCTGTTGCATGGACTCACAACTGCAAGGTGTAACGCTGGCACCCATGGCTCATCGTCCATGAATTGCCAATAGAAGACAACAGTCTCGCCATGAGGCTTTCCCCTCAGTACGGGTCAGTGGAATTGACACTTACATGCCCGTTGCCTATCACCATGTTCAGAAGGATGGT
>CANHBU010000093.1 GCA_947458345.1 Comamonadaceae bacterium | reverse complement strand
TCGATGATTATGAATAATTATTTAAAAAGTAAATTTTCGATATTTTCGACATTTGAAGCGTCAACTATGTCTTTAAAACGTCAACTCAAAGATTCTAAATCTGACTGTTCGCGGCGGACCCTATTGGGCTGATTGCGCAGCGTTGACAATCAGGGGATGCAGATCCAGCACTTGCTGTTTTCACAGGGTTTCGGGACGCGCCGCATCTGTGCCGGCCTCGTCGAGCAGGGCTTGGTCGAAGTCGAGGGGCAACTGCTCACCGATCCCACGCAAAGCGTGGTGGCGCAGGGCCTGCGCTATCGGGTTCAGGGTGTGCAGTGGCTCTACCAGGAGCGCGCCTACCTCATGCTCAACAAGCCCGCCGGCTATGAGTGCTCGCACCGGCCTGGCGCCTGGCCTAGCGTTTACACCTTGTTGCCAGCGCCGCTGCGCCAGCGCGGCGCCGGCGCCGTGCCTGGCGTGCAGGCCCTTGGCCGGCTCGATCAGGACACCACCGGTTTGCTGCTGCTGTCCGACGATGGCCGCTTTATCCACCGCATGACCTCGCCGCGCCACCATGTGCCTAAGGTCTACGAGCTGCAATTGCGCGACCCGCCCACGTCGCAGCAGGTCAGCCGGCTGCTGGCCGGCGTGACGATCGAGGCGGGCAGCGATCCGGTACGAGCGGCTGCGTGTTCGGCCGCAGGAGCGCAGGCCCTGCAATTGACACTGACCGAGGGCAAGTACCACCAGGTCAAACGCATGCTTGCAGCAGTGGGCAACCCGGTTGAGCGTTTGCACCGCTCGCGCATCGGCGCGCTGGAGCTGCCCGCCGATCTGGCGCCGGGCCAATGGCGATGGCTGCAGCCGGCCGAGCTGGACGCGCTGCGATGAGGCCAGGCGGTGAGGGCGGCACGCTTGCTGCGGGCCGGTCTGCCCTGATGCGGCCCATGTTTTTTTCTTTGACGACAATCACAGCATGTTGGAGTTGAACCGCAGATCCTGGCTGGCTCTTGTCGCTATGCCTGTGAGCGGCGTGCAGGCCCAGAGCCTGCCGCAGGCCCCCGGCGTGCCGCAGGCCCCCGGCGTGCCGCAGTCCCAAACCGCATCACAGACCGCAGCGCCGACCGCATCACAGAGGCCAAGCACGCCTCCCGGCCAGAGCGCCTTACCGATCTTTGTGCTCAATTCGCTCGATGGCAGCGTCAGCGTGATCGATCCCCTGAGCTGGACCGAGGTGCGGCGCATCCCGACGGGCAAGGAGCCGCATCACCTCTACCTCACGCCCGATGAAAAGTCGCTGATCGTGGCCAATGCCGCATCGGACTCCCTGACCTTCATTGATCCGCGCACGGCGCTGGTGCAGCGCACTTTGCGCGACATCCTCGATCCCTATCACCTGCGTTTCTCGCCGGACATGAAGTGGTTTGTCACTGCGGCCAACCGGCTCGACCATGTCGACCTTTACCGTTGGGACGGCACGAACCCGAGCTTGGTGCGCCGCATTCCCACGGGCAAGACCCCCAGCCACTTGTGGATCGACAGCCGCAGCACCACCGTGTACGTCACGATGCAAGACAGCGACGAGCTGGTGGCCATCGACCTGGGCACGCAGGCCATCAAGTGGCGAGTCAAGACCGGCGCCATGCCCGCTGATGTTTACGGCCTGCCGGGTGACAAGCATCTGTTGGTGGCGCTGACCGGCAGCGATGCGGTCGAGGTTTTTGATGTGTCCGCGCCTGTGGCTCTGAAGATGGGGCATATCCGCACGGCAGCCGGCGCCCATGCCTTTCGCGCGCTCGGTGACGGTCGGCATGTGCTGGTGAGCAACCGGGTGCACAACAGCGTCAGCGTGATCGATGTGCAGACCTTTCAGGTGGTGCGGCAAATTGCCGTGCCCTCAGGCCCCGACTGCATGGAGCTTTCGAGCGATGGCAAAACGCTTTACGTGACCTCGCGCTGGGCCGCGAGGCTGTCGGTGGTCGATTTGGTCGCTGGCCGGCTCGTGCGCCAAGTGCGCGTGGGGCGCAGCCCCCACGGTGTCTGGACTCTGGACCATGCGGCGCGCTAACCGTCTGAGCCGCTTGGCCAGGCGCACGATCGCGGCGCTTGCGCTGACCTTGCCTTGGCCGGTGCTGGCCTCCTGCGCGCTGCCACAGCAGACGGTGTATCTGACCTTCGATACGGGCCACATGGGAGTGGCGCCCTTGATCGCCGATGTTCTGCGCAAGCACGCGGTGCCCGTCACCTTTTTTGCCGCCCATGAGCGCACGCAAAGCGGCGACGGCAGCCTGGGCGATGCCTGGGCCCCTTGGTGGGCCGAGCGTGCCGGCGAGGGCCATGCTTTTGCTTCGCACACCCATGACCACGCCTACTGGCTGGCCGATCTGCCGATGCGCGAGGGCTTGGCGCAGTTTCGCATCCGGCCCTCGGCCGGCCCGCTGGCCGGGCAGACCCTGCAGTGGAGCGCCGCGCAGTACTGCCAGGAGCTTGACCGTGCCAGCCGGCGCCTGCAGCACTTGACCGGTCAGACGCCTTTGCCGCTGTTTCGCGCCCCCGGTGGCAAGACCTCGGCGGCGCTTTTGCAGGCCGCGCGTGGCTGCGGCTATTTGCACGTGGGCTGGGCTGCGGCCGGTTTTCTGGGCGATGAGTTGCCCAGCGATCGCTACCCCAATGAGCGCCTTCTGGAGCAGGCGCTGCGCAAGATCCGCGGCGGCGATGTGCTGGTGGCCCACCTGGGCATCTGGTCGCGCCAGGACCCTTGGGCACCGGCGGTGCTCGAGCCGCTCATCGTCGGACTCAAGCGCCGCGGCCTTTGTTTTGCCACCTTGCGCGAGCATCCCCAGATGCGACAGTGGATCGATGCCCAGGGCGGGACAGCGCTGCAAAAGCGGCTACAGGGCTCATGATCGAGGCGATCTGGTCATCGTGCGCGCAAGCTTTTGCCAGCGCCCAGCAAGTGCTGTTTGAGCCGCTGGTGCCACTGCTGCACGGGCTCGGCCTGGGGCATGTGCTCGAAGACGCCTATGCGGCCTGCGGCTGGTTCTTGCTGGGGCTGATGCAGGTGGCGGTGATGCTGCTGGTCCTGCTGCCCCTTGAGCGCTGGCGTCGCCTGGAGCCCGTCACCGATCGGGCCGCCGTGCGCACCGACATCATCTACACCCTGATCCACCGGCTGGGCCTGTTTCGTATCGGCCTGTTTTTCGCGCTCGATCCCCTCTTCAAAAGCCTGTTTGGTCAGCTGCGCGCCCAGGGTATGCCCACCTGGCACCTGGACCAACTCTGGCCCGGTGTGAGCGACCAGGCCCTGGTGAGTTTTTTGATTTATCTGGTGGCTTTCGATTTTCTGGCCTACTGGATACACCGGGGCCAGCACCGCTGGTCACGGTGGTGGCAGCTGCACGCGCTGCACCATTCGCAGCGGCAGATGACCTTGTGGAGTGACAACCGCAACCATTTTCTGGACGATGTGCTGGTCGACAGCCTGTTGGTTGTGGCCGCCCAGCTCATCGGCGTGGCTCCGGAGCAGTTCATGGCGCTGATTGCCCTGTCGCAGCTCAGCGAGAGCCTGCAGCATGCCAACGTGCGCATGCCTTGCGCGCCTCTGATTGAGCGCCTCTGGATCACGCCGCGCTTTCACCGGGTCCACCACGGCGTCGAGTCGGGCGAGCACAATTACGGCGTGCTGCTGCCGTGGTGGGATATGCTCTTTGGCACCGCGCGCTTTGATCTGGGCGCTGGCCCCACGGGCCTGATGGACCAGATCACGCAGCGCCGCGATTATGGGCAAGGCCTGTGGTCGCAGCAGTGGCTTGGTCTGAAGCGATTTGTACGAAGGGCATGATGGGCGCTGTCATCGATGCATTTTGGCGCGCGGCGGTTTACTGCCTGCACCCGCGGGTGATCGCGCTGTCTTTCTTGCCGCTGCTCATCACCATCGCTGCAGCGCTGGGTTTGGGCTATCTCTTCTGGAATGACGCGGTCGAGGCTTTGCGCCAGCAGCTTGAAACTTGGGCCTGGGTCCATCTCGTTTACAGCGGCTTGCAAACCATCGGACTGGCCGGGCTGCGTGCGGTCATGGCACCGGCCATGCTGCTGTTTTTGTGCATCCCCTTCATCATCATGGCCTGCCTGCTGATGGTGGCCCTCTTCATGACCCCTGCCATGGTCTCCTTGGTCGGTGAGCGGCGCTTTGCGCAGCTTGAGCGCAAAAAGGGCGCCTCGCTGATGGCCAGCATCTTGTGGTCGCTGGGCTCGACTTTGGCGGCTTGCTTGGCCTTGGTGGTGTCGCTGCCGCTGTGGCTGGTGCCGCCGCTGGTGCTCATCTTGCCGCCCCTGATCTGGGGCTGGCTGAGCTACCGGGTGATGGCGTTTGACTGCCTGGCCGACTATGCCAGTGTGCAAGAGCGTCAGAGCATCTTGCTCGAGCGCCGGGTGCCGCTGCTCTTTATGGGTCTGTTCACCGGCTATCTTGGGGCCTTGCCCAGCGTGCTGTGGGCATCGGGTGCGATGTTCATTGCCATGGCCCCGGTGCTCTTGCCCCTGGCCATTTGGATCTACACCTTGATCTTCGCTTTTTCCTCGCTGTGGTTTTCGCATTACTGCCTGGCCGTGCTCGAGCAGACGCGCGCGGCCGCCGTGCAGGCCGCTGCCAGGCCGGCCTTCGAGATCGGCTCGCAGCTTGAGCCTGCGGCGGGCGCCCCGGGTGTGGCCGATGAGGCAGGGTCGCAGGGCCGGCCTTGAGTGCATCGCTGTCCGTCACGGCTTTGCACCCCAAACGCGTGCGCGGCGTCATGGGCGCTGTGTCATGGGCGCTGTGTCATTGGCGCGGCGTGATGGGCGCTGCGCAGTCAGCGCAAGGGTGATATCGTCTTGCATTTGCCGACCTGATGGCTTGACGCGCGCCCACCATGCCTCCTCCCACCTTCACCCTCCTTATCCTCGGCGACGAGATTCTTTCAGGCAAGCGTGCCGACAAGCACATGGCCCGGGCCATCGAGATCTTGGCCGCGCGGGGGCTGCCCTTGGCTCAGGTGCAATACGCGGGCGACGACCCGGTGCGCATCACGGCCTTGCTCAAGCTGGCTTTTGTCGCGGCGCGTGAGCGCGGCGAGGTGATGTTTTCGTGCGGCGGCATCGGTGCGACGCCCGACGATCACACGCGGCAGTGTGCGGCGCGGGCTCTGGGGGTGGAACTGGCTCTGCATCCACAGGCCAAGGCCCTGATCATCGAGCGCATGCACGACATGGCCCGCGAGCAGGGGGTGGTGGCCGACCCCAGCCGGCCTGAGAATCTTCACCGCCTCAATATGGGCATGTTCCCGCTCGGCTGCGATGTCATTCCCAATCCCTACAACAAGATCCCCGGCTTTAGCTGCTTGGCAGGAGCCGGGGCGGTCCATTTCCTGCCCGGCTTTCCGGTCATGGCTTGGCCGATGATGGAGTGGGTGCTCGATACGCACTACCGCGCGCACCATCGTCAGCGGACCCAGGTGGAGAAGTCGGTGATTGTTTTGGAGGGCATGGAGGGCGTGCTCACCCCTTTGATGCAGGCCATCGAGGCGGACCATCCTGAGGTCAAGGTCTTTAGCCTGCCCAGCGTGGACCATCCGCAGTACGGGCGGCACATTGAATTGGGGGTCAAGGGCCCGGCGGAGGCGGTCGAGCGTGCCTACCCTGACTTGCGGGCTGGCTTGCAGCCTTTTGGGCTGCGTCTCGGCCCCGAACTGGTGCGCCAATAAGCACTATTTTGGTGCTTTTCTTTTTTAATGCACTTTTATTGTGCATTGTGCGGGTGCCGGCCATCAGGTCGGTGTGACCGGGTGCTCTCAAGGGTGTCCGGGCCAAGGCACAATGCCGTGTTCCGCGGGGTCGCGGCAGCCTGCCGCGTTTGGCACAGAAACTGCATTGAGCTTCCCCAGAAACTTTCTCAACCCAACCCATCCAGTACAGGAGAGCATTGATGGCCAAGACCGTCGCAGACGTGATCAACATGGTGAAAGAAAACGACGTCAAGTTCGTCGACTTCCGCTTCACCGATACCCGTGGCAAGGAGCAGCACGTCACTGTGCCCGTGTCTGCTTTCAGCGAAGACAAGTTCACCTCGGGCCACGCGTTTGACGGCTCGTCGATCGCCGGCTGGAAGGGCATCGAAGCCTCGGACATGCAACTCATGCCCGACGCCAATACCGCCAACATCGATCCCTTCTTTGAAGAGACCACCTTGTTCCTGCAGTGCGATGTGGTCGAGCCCAGCGACGGCAAGGCCTACGACCGCGACCCGCGCTCGATCGCCAAGCGTGCCGAGGCCTACCTCAAGGCTTCTGGCATTGGCGACACGGCCTACTTCGGACCCGAGCCCGAGTTCTTCATTTTTGACGGCGTGCGCTGGAGCAACGAGCCCGGCAACGTGATGTTTGCCATCGACGAGTACGAGGCGCCCTGGAACAGCGGCAAGCAGCTCGAAGGCGGCAACCGCGGCCACCGCCCCACGGTCAAGGGTGGCTACTTTCCGGTGCCGCCGGTTGACAGCACGCAAGACATGCGTGCCGAGATGTCCCTGATCCTCGAATCGCTGGGCATTCCGGTCGAAGTGTTCCACCACGAAGTCGCTGGCGCCGGCCAAAACGAGATCGGTACCAAGTTCAGCACGCTGGTTGAGCGCGCCGACTGGACCCAGGTGCTCAAGTACGTGGTTTGGAATGTGGCCAACGCCTACGGCAAGACCGCCACCTTCATGCCCAAGCCCTATGCTGGCGACAACGGCTCGGGCATGCACGTGCACCAGTCGATCTGGAAGGACGGCAAGAACCTGTTTGCCGGCGACGGCTATGCTGGCCTGAGCGACTTTGCGCTGTACTACATCGGCGGCATCATCAAGCACGCACGCGCCCTCAACGCCATCACCAACCCTGGCACCAACAGCTACAAGCGTCTTGTGCCTGGCTTTGAGGCGCCGGTCAAGCTGGCCTACAGCTCGCGCAACCGCTCGGCATCGATCCGCATCCCCTTTGTGGCCAACCCCAAGGGCCGCCGCATCGAGGCGCGTTTCCCCGATCCTTCGGCCAACCCC
>CANHBU010000092.1 GCA_947458345.1 Comamonadaceae bacterium | reverse complement strand
CGCGATTTTGGCCAGCAACACCTCGACGCTCGATCTCAATGCGATAGCCGCTTTCACCGCTCGGCCGCAGGATGTGATTGGCATGCACTTTTTCAGCCCCGCCAATGTGATGAAGCTGCTCGAGGTGGTGCGCGGCCAGCACACCGCCAAGGACGTGTTGGCCACCGTCATGGCGCTGAGCAAGAAGATCAAGAAGACCGCCGTGGTTTCGGGGGTGTGCGACGGCTTCATTGGCAACCGCATGATCGAGCAATACG
This sequence comes from Comamonadaceae bacterium, assembly GCA_947458345.1. Classification (GTDB taxonomy): domain Bacteria; phylum Pseudomonadota; class Gammaproteobacteria; order Burkholderiales; family Burkholderiaceae_C; genus Polaromonas. Next base: position 6,797 of record CANHBU010000092.1, on the reverse strand, counting down.
CCCGGCAGGCCGGCTTCTTACTTGATGAGGGTTGCACCCCGGCCCAGGTGGACAAGGCGATCGAGGCTTTTGGTTTTGCGATGGGACCGTTTCGCATGGGCGATCTGGCGGGCAACGACATCGGCTGGGCGATCCGCAAGCGCCGCTACCAGGAGCAGCCTGGCCTGCGCTACAGCGCCAGCGCTGACCGCCTGTGCGAGCTCGGCCGCTTTGGCCAAAAGACCGGCGCGGGCTGGTACGACTATTTGGCCGGTCAGCGCGAACCGGTGGTCAGTTCGGTGGTCTCCGAGATGCTCGACAAACACCGAGCCTCGCTGGGCGTGAAGGTGCGCAAGATCAGCAACGAGGAAATCGTGCAACGTTTGGTGTTCGCCTTGGTCAACGAGGCCGCCCACCTGCTCGAGGAGGGCATCGCGGCGCGGGCCAGTGACGTCGACATGGTGTACATCACGGGCTACGGTTTTCCGCTTTGGCGCGGCGGCCCGATGCTGTATGCCGACAGTCTGGGCTTGTTTAACGTGGTGCAAGCCATGAAGCGCTTTGCCTTGAACCCGATGGACGATGCCGCTTCCTGGCAGCCCGCCCCCTTGCTGGCGCGTCTGGCCGCTGAAGGCAAAACTTTCACCAATACGTGATGCGCACGCTTGCCCAAGGAGAACACGCATGAGCCGAGCCGTCATTGTTTCGACCGCCCGCACCCCCCTGGCCAAAAGCTGGAGGGGCTCTTTCAACATGACCCACGGCGCCACTCTCGGCGGCCACGCGGTGCAGCACGCCATCGCGCGTGCCGGCATTGAGGGCGCCGAGGTTGAAGACGTCATCATGGGCTGCGCCAATCCGGAGGGTGCCACCGGCGCCAACATCGCCCGGCAGATCGCACTGAAGGCCGGTCTGCCGGTCTCGGTCAGCGGCATGACGGTCAACCGCTTTTGCTCCTCCGGTCTGCAGACGATTGCGCTGGCGGCCCAGCGCGTCATCGCTGGCGAGGGCCAGGTCTATGTGGCCGGTGGCGTCGAGAGCATTTCGTGCGTACAGCAAGAAATGAATCTGCACATGCTCAAGGACCCTGAGCTTGAGCGCATCAAACCTGAGATTTACTGGAACATGCTGCAGACGGCCGAGCAGGTGGCCCGGCGCTACACGATAGCCCGCGAGCGCATGGACGAATACGGCGCGGCCAGTCAGCAAAAGGCCTGCGCTGCGGCGCAGGCTGGCCTCTTTGATGCTGAAATCGCGCCCATCACCGTCACCGCCGGCGTGGCCGACAAAACGCTTGGGCTGATCAGTCGCGTCGTCACCGTCAGCCGCGATGAAGGCCTGCGCGAGGGCACCACGGTCGAGTCCTTGCGGGGCATCAAGGCGGCGATGCCCGGTGGCGTGGTGGCTGCGGGCAACGCCAGTCAGTTCTCCGACGGCGCCGGTGCGTGCGTGGTGATGGACGAGGCCTTGGCCGAGCGGCGCGGCCTCAAGCCGCTCGGGCGCTTTCTGGGCTTTGCGGTGGCGGGCTGCGAGCCCGATGAAATGGGCATCGGGCCGGTTTTCGCCGTGCCCAAGGTGCTTGGCCGCCTCGGACTGAAGGTGGATGACATCGACCTGTGGGAGCTCAACGAGGCCTTTGCCGTGCAGGTGCTTTACTGCCGCGACACCCTGGGCATTGCCGATGAGCGGCTCAACGTCAACGGCGGCTCGATCGCGATGGGTCATCCCTACGGCGTCAGCGGCCAGCGTCTGACCGGCCATGCGCTGATTGAGGGCAAGCGACGCGGCGCCCGGCGGGTGTGCGTGACCATGTGCATCGGCGGCGGCATGGGTGCGGCCGGCGTCTTCGAGGTGCTCTGAGGTGGATGCAGGGCAGCGCCTGCGCGCCACGCTCGATTTTCTACTTTATGACTGGCTCGGCGTCGAGCGGCTCAATGAGCGCCCGCGCCACGCTGAGCACAGCCGTGAAACCTTCGATGCGGTGCTGCAGACGTGCGAGCGCATTGCGCGTGAGCGCTACCAGCCCTACAACCGCTGCGTCGATACCGAGGAGCCGCGCTTCGATGGCGAGCGTGTGGTGCTGCCGCAAGCTGCGCAGGACGCCCTCGACGCCTATGTGGCCAGCGGCATGCTCAGCGCCTCGCAGGACCAGGCCGTCGGGGGCATGCAGCTGCCCTTTGTGGTGGAGGCGGCAGCCAATGCGTTTTTCTCGCAGGCCTCGGTCAGCATCAACGCTGCTTTGTTGACGGTGGGCAACGCCAATTTGCTCATGGCCCATGGCAGCGAGCTGCAAAAGCAGGTGTTTGCCGGTGCGCAGTGGTCGGGTCGCTGGTCGGGCACCATGTGCCTGTCCGAGCCGCAGGCCGGCTCGTCGCTGGGCGACATCAGCACGCGGGCCTTGCCCGACGGAGACGATGCGCTCGGTCCGCGTTACCGGCTTCATGGCAGCAAGATGTGGATATCGGCCGGTGACCATGAGCTGACCGAAAACATTGTTCACCTGGTGCTGGCCAAGATCCCCGATGAGCAGGGCCGGCTGCCGCCCGGTGTCAAGGGTATCTCGCTGTTTATTGTGCCCAAGCATCTCGTCGACGCGCAGGGCCAGCTGACCGGCCAGCGCAACGATGTGGCCCTGGCCGGCCTGAACCACAAGTTGGGCTGGCGCGGCACGCCCAACACCCTGCTCAACTTCGGTGAAGGCCGCCATCGGGTCCAAGGCCGGGCCGGCGCAATCGGATACCGGGTGGGTCAGCCCGGCCAAGGGCTGGCCTGCATGTTCCACATGATGAACGAGGCGCGCATCGGCATCGGCATGGCCGCCGCGATGCTGGGCATGGCCGGCTACCACGCCAGCCTGGATTACGCCCGCCAGCGCCCGCAGGGGCGGCGCGTGGGCGGCACCGCGGCCAGTCAAGCGCCGGTTCGCATCATTGAGCATGCCGATGTCAAACGCATGCTGCTGGCGCAAAAAGCGTACAGCGAAGGCGCTTTGGCCTTGTTGTTGTACTGCGCCCGGCTGGTCGACGAGCAGCGCACCGGTGATGCTGAGCAGGCGAGGGCGGCCCACGCCCTGCTAGAGCTGCTTACGCCGCTGGCCAAGAGTTGGCCGAGCCAGTGGTGCTTGGAGGCCAACAGCCTGGCCATACAGGTCCATGGCGGCTACGGCTACACCCGTGATTTTCCGGTCGAGCAATACTGGCGCGACAACCGCCTCAACATGATTCATGAGGGCACGCACGGCATTCAGGCTGCCGACCTTCTGGGTCGCAAGTTCAGGCTCGACGGCGGTCAGGCCCTGGATTTGCTCGGCCAGCGTATCTCGGCCACCGCTGCAGCCTGCGAGCCAAGCTCAGAGCTGGCCGCGCACGCCCGCGCGCTGGAGCAGGCCTGGCAGTCGGTGCGCCAGGCAGGTCATGGCGCCTGGCAAGGCGGCGATGCCGAGCGCGCCCTGGCCAACGCTGTGCCTTTTATGCAGGGCTTTGGCCACATGCTGATGGCTTGGATCTGGCTGGATCTGGCCCGCGCCAGCCTGGCGGCGCCGCCGAGCGCAGCGCGCACGGGCCGGCTGGCAGCAGCGAATTATTTTTTTGCGTACGAGCTGCCGCTCATCCCGGCGTGGCTGGCGGTGGTCGCGGCGCAAGACATGACCTGCGCCCAGTTGCCCGAAGAGGCGTTTTGAGTCGGTGTTACCCTGCCGACCTTGCGCCCCACATCGCCTCTGATTTCCCCACAACGCCCCTTGACCGACCGAGCCCATGGCCACCGCGACTGAACTCAAACGCCTGCAGATGCTGATCTGGGTGCTCATCTTCGGCGGCCTTCTGGCCCTGGTGTTGGGCCTGTCGGTGCGGCGCTTTGAGGCACCGCTGGGCTGGCTGCTGGTGACTGGTGGCGCCGTGCTGGCCGCCGTGGGGGCTGCGCTGATTTTTCTGCGCGCCAAAATGGGTCAGCCGTCTGCAGAGCAACCCCAAAACAAGGAGTAAACCAATATGTCACGCACCGTTCAACAACTGTTCGACCTACACGGCAAGACAGCTCTGGTCACCGGAGGATCGCGCGGCCTGGGCCTGCAACTGGCCGAAGCCTTGGGCGAAGCCGGTGCCCGCGTGCTGATCACTTCGCGCAAGCTCGACGACCTCAAGGAGGCGGCGGCCCATCTGCTTGAGCGTGGCATCGAGGTCGAGGTGGTGGCTGCCGACTGCGCCGACCCGGCCGACATCGAGCGCCTGGCCGGCGAGGCGATGCAGCGGCTCGGCCATGTCGACATCTTGGTCAACAACGCCGGTGCGGCCTGGGGCGCGCCGGCTGAAGACCACCCGCTGGAGGCTTGGGACAAGGTGATGAATCTCAATGTGCGGGGGTACTTTTTGCTGAGCCAGCAGATCGGCCGCCTGAGCATGATTCCCCGAAAATACGGCCGCATCATCAATATCGCGTCGATCACGGGTTTGGGCGGGAACCCCAAACCCATCAAGACCCTGGCCTACAACACCTCGAAGGCGGCGGCCATTAACTTTGGTCGGGCGCTGGCCTGCGAATGGGGCGTGCACGGGATCACAGTCAATGCGATCTGCCCGGGCTTTTTCCCCAGCAAGATGTCGGCCGGCCTGCTCAAGTCCATGGGCCTCGACGAGATGGCTTCGCACGCCCCGCTGAACCGGCTGGGCGACGACGAGGACCTCAAAGGCATTGCGGTGCTGCTGGCTTCAGACGCCGGCAAGCACATCACCGGGCAGTGGATAGCGGTCGACGGCGGCGTGTCGGTGGTCACCGGCGGTTGACCCGCCCAGCCGCCATCACCGCCTGCATCTTCAAGCCTTTCATCATGAGCCACAACTTTGGCATCCCCATCCCATTTATCGAGCACCTGGGCTTTGAGCTGATGCGTTTCGAGGGCGGACACTCAACGGTGCAATACCGCGCAGTGCCGCAGCACCTCAACATCTTTGGCAAGGTGCACGGCGGCTTGCTGATGACCTTGATGGACACCACCATGGCGCAGGCCGCCCGCAGCGTCCAGCCTGACCATGGCGCGATCACCATCGAGATGAAGACCAGTTTTTTTCGCCCGGCCGAAGGCACGCACCTGCTGCGCGGCGAAGGCCGTTTGCTGCACCGCACCCGCACGCTGGCCTTTGCCGAAGCGACGATCTACGATGAGACGGGCCAGGCCTGTGCCCATGCGACGGGCACGTTCAAATACGCTTTGCTTCCCGCGCCCAGCAGCCAGGGCGCCCATCCCTGACCACAGGACACACACCATGCACGACAACCAGCGCATCGTTTTGGCCAGCCGTCCCCAAGGGGCGGCCACGGCTGAAAATTTTCATCTTCAATCAATTGATTCGCCCGCTTTGCAAGACGGCCAGGTGCGGGTCCGCCACCACTACCTCAGCCTCGATCCTTACATGCGCGGACGCATGAACGAAGGCAAGAGCTACGCGGCCCCACAGCCGCTGGGCGAGGTGATGATCGGTGGGACGGTGGGCGAAGTCGTCGAGAGCCGGTCGAGCCGCTTTGCCGTGGGCGATCAGGTCGTGGGCATGGGCGGCTGGCAGCTCTATGGCGTGGTCGACGCTGAGCAGCCGGGTGCCTTGCGCAAGGTCGATACCCGCCATATTCCTTTATCGCATTATTTGGGCGCCGTCGGCATGCCCGGCGTAACCGCCTGGCATGGTCTGGTGCGCATCATTGAGCCTCAGGCCGGGCAGACGGTGGTGGTCAGCGCCGCCTCGGGGGCCGTCGGCAGCGCTGTGGGCGCGCTGGCCAAGGTGCGCGGCTGCCGCGTGGTGGGCATTGCCGGGGGCGCCGAAAAGTGCGACTACGTGGTCAAGGAACTGGGCTTCGATGCCTGCATCGACTACCGCCAACATCCTGATGTGGCCTCACTGTCCAAGGCGCTCAAATCGGCCTGCCCACAGGGGATTGACGGCTATTTTGAAAACGTCGGCGGCATGCTGCTCGATGCGGTGATGCTGCGCATGAATGCCTTTGGCCGAATTGCCGTGTGCGGCATGATCGCCGGCTACGATGGCCAGCCTATGCCCATGGCCTACCCTGCGCTGATTTTGGTGCAGCGGCTCAAGGTGCAGGGCTTCATCGTGAGCGAGCACATGCAAGACTGGCCGGTGGCGCTCAAGGAGCTCGGCGAGTTGGTGGGCAGCGGCCGCTTTCGTCCGCGCGAGTCGGTGGCGCAGGGGCTCTCGGCTGCGCCCGAGGCCTTTTTGGGTCTGCTCAAGGGCCGCAATTTCGGTAAGCAGTTGGTTCGGCTGATCTGAAATCGTCTGCGCCCGTGACCGGCACGCACCCGATCTTCAATCAGGCCGAGCCGCTGGTCGGCCACGACCTGTTCGAGGGCAATGAGCCGCTGCGCGACGCGCTGCGCGCGTCCGACATGGATCTGACGGCGCTGCGGGCGCTGGGCAAGCGGCTGGGCAGCGCGCAGATGCAAACGCATGCGCGTCTGGCCAACCTTCACAAGCCGGTGCTGCATCGTCACAGCCCGCAGGGTCGGCGCATCGATACGGTCGAGTTTCATCCCAGCTACCACGCCCTGATGGACGCAGCCGTAGGCGCAGGCTTGCACGGCAGCCCCTGGATCGAGGGGCAGGCCCATGCCCATGTGCATCGGGCTGCGGCCTTCATGATGTTCAGCGAGCTCGAACCCTCGGTCTTGTGCCCGATCTCCATGACCTATTCGGTCATGCCGGCGCTGCGCGGCAATTTGGCCGTTTACCAAGACTGGGCCGCTCGCCTGGGCAGCCGCCGCTACGACCCCAGTGCGCTGGCGTGGCCGCACAAGAGCGGCTTGACCATTG
>CANHBU010000091.1 GCA_947458345.1 Comamonadaceae bacterium | reverse complement strand
CTTGGTGGTCACGGCAGTCGGCGCCGAGGTGAACATGGTGTCAATGATCCCCGAGGAGAAAGCCTGCGGGATTTCGGTGGCCTGCACCGTGGTGGGCACGGTGCCCATCAGTTGGGCCAGACGCGCGGTCTGCGCGTTGTAGGTGCGCATCTTCATGCCCTTGAGCTCGGCCACCGAGTTAATGGGCTTTTTGGTGAAGAAAGCCTGTGAGGGCCACGGCACCATGTAGAGCACCCGCAGGCCTTGCTTGAGCAGCTTTTCGCTGATGGCCGGACGCGAGACCTCGAGCAGGGCGCGCGCCTCTCTGTAGCTGGCCGCAAAAAACGGAATCGCGTCAAGCTCGAACACCGGGTCTTCCGGGCCGAGGTTGGGCTTGAAGATTTCGCCGATCTGCACCTGACCGGTTTGCACCGCACGCTTGATCTCGGGGTTCTTGATCAGGGAGTTGGCGCTGTGCACCTTGATGTCCAAAGCGCCGTTGGTGGCCTTTTTGACATCTTCGGCGAACTGATAGTTGTTCTTGGTTTGGAATTCGGTGTCGGCATAGGGCGTGGGCATGTCCCACTTGGTTTGGGCCTGAGCCACGCCTTGGCTCAGGCAGGCTACGGCGCCGAGCAGAGACAGCAAGATTTTGTTCATGAGCACTCCTTAAGAAGGCAATTACTATTGCCAATGTTGCCGGGCCTGTCAACCGCATTGGCCCTAGGTGCCCCAAAAAATTAGTAAGCATGCTGTGCACCGCGCGGGTGCATGGCTTGGCCGAGCCATGCACTCAGCGGGTGCGTGAGGCCGGTGCACTGACCGCGCTGCTGGCCGATGCCGCAGGCAGGGGGGCACTGCCGGCCAAGGGCCTGCCCATGGCATCGAGCGCGGCCGCCTCGCGCGGCTTGCCCATCGGGCTGGCGGCCAGGCCTTTTTGCACCGCCGCCATGTCTTCCTCGCTGGGGTACTGGCCCATCAGCAGGTAGTCGAACACGCGCCGAGCAATGGGTGCGGCATGGGCCGCGCCAAAGCCGGCGTTTTCGACCACCACCGCCAGCGCGACCTGCGGCGCATCGACCGGCGCGAAGGCCATGTAGAGCGAGTGATCGCGCTGATGCTCTTCGAGCTTGCTGGCGTTGTACTTGTCTTTTTGGCCGATGCTCACCGCCTGGGCCGTGCCGGTCTTGCCCGCGCTCAGGTAGCCGGCGCCGGCAAACACCCGCGCCGAGGTGCCGTCTTGGGTGACGCTGGCCAGTGCCCGCTTGATGATCGCCACATGCTCGGGTTTGTAGCCCAGATCGAGCGGCGCGGTCACGGTCGCTGGCCGCAGCGCCTGCGAGACGCTGTCTTGCGTGGCCAGCACCAGGCGCGGCTTGTGCTGCACACCGCCTTGTGCCAGCGTGGCTGTGGCGTGGGCCAACTGCAGCATGGTGAAGGTGTTGTAGCCCTGGCCGATGCCCAGCGAAATGGTCTCGCCGGCATACCACTTTTGCTGCTCGGCCTTCTTGTAGGTCCTGCGTTTCCAGTCTTGGCTGGGCAGCACGCCGCGCACCTCGCCGTTGATGTCGATGCCGGTGAGCTGGCCAAAGCCCAGGGGCTTCATGAAGTCGTGGATGGCATCGACCCCCATTTCGTTGGCCAGCGTGTAGTAGTACACGTTGCTCGAACGCACGATGCTCAGGTGCATGTCGACCGCGCCGAGCCCGTCGCCGTGGCTGCGAAACTGGTGTCCGCCAAACGTCCACACGCCGGTGTCGTTGATGACCGTGCCGGCTGCGCGCTTGCCGGTGTTCAGCGCCGCCAGCGCCATGAAGGGCTTGTAGGTCGATCCCGGTGGATAGGTGCCCCGCAGTGCGCGATTGAGCAGGGGTTTGTCAATCGACTCGTTGAGCGCCGCCCAGCTCTCGCTGTCGATGCCCTCGACAAACAAGTTGGGGTCGAAAGTGGGCTTGCTCACGAAGGCCAGCACCTCCCCATTGCGCGGGTCGATGGCCACCAGCGCGCCGCGTCGATCTCCAAACAGATCCTCGACGAGCTTTTGCAACTTGATGTCGATCGACAGCTTGATCGCATCGCCCGGTGTGGCCGGGCTGCTGGCCAGGCGCCGCACGGCGCGACCGCCGGCCGAGGTCTCCACCTGCTCGACGCCGGTGATGCCGTGCAGCGGTTTTTCGTAACTTTGCTCCACGCCCAGCTTGCCGATGTAGTCGGTGCCCCGGTAGTTGCCCAGCTCATCTTCCTCTTCGATGCGCTCTTTTTCCTTTGGGTTGATGCGCCCGATATAGCCCACCACATGGCTGCCCGCTTCGCCAAAGGGGTAGCTGCGAAACAGGCGAGCCTTGATGTCAACGCCCGGGAAGCGGTAACGCTGCGCGGCAAACCGGGCCACTTCGGCGTCGCTGAGCTTGGTGCGAATGGGCAGGGACTCGAAGCTTTTGAATTCCTCGCGCAGGCGCTTGAAGCGCCTGCGGTCGCGCGCGCTGATCTCCACCACTTCGGACAGCGCATCGAGGGTCTGCTCGAGCTGCCCGACCTTCGCGGGCGTGATCTCCAGCGTGTAGGCCGAATAGTTGGTGGCCAGCACCGTCCCATGGCGATCGATGATCAGGCCGCGGTTGGGTACGATGGGCACGATGGCGGTGCGGTTGTTTTCAGCCTGCTCCAGGTAGTGCTCGTGCTTGAACACTTGCAGATAGATCAGGCGCATGCCCAGCAAGGCAAAGCAGGCGAGCACCACCGCGCTGGCCACCACGATCCGGTGGCGAAAGCGTGCCAGCTCCACTTCGATGTTGCGCAAGGTCGTCATGCTGGCACTCAGAGCGGCCGGTTGGCGTCGGGGTCCGGTGCGCGCCGCTGCGGCATGAGCAGCAGCACGCTGGCCAGCGGCCACAGCAGGGCTTGCAGCAGCGGCGAGAGCCAGGAGGACCAAACCGGAAAGCCGTCGCCTGCGATCAGCCGCACGATCAGCTCGAGCACCTGCGTGGCCAGCAGCAGAGGCAGCAACTGCAGCGCTTGCGTGGGCACCGCAAACCACAGCAAACGTCGGTGCACCATGATCCCCAGATAGCTCAGGGCGGTGTAGGACAGCGCGTTTTGGCCGAGCAGGGCCGATTGCTGCACATCCATCACGAGGCCAAAGCAAAACGCCGCGCCTATGCCCACGCGCAGCGGCTGGTGCACCGTCCAAAACAGCAGGGTCAGCGCCAGCAGATCGGGCATCCAGGCCTGCTGGCTCAGCGGCAGCATATTGAGCAGCAGGGCAGCCAGCAGGCTCGCAACGATAAACAAGGGGCTGGCCGGCAAGAGCAGTTGCTGGCCGCTGCGCATGATCATGGCCGGCCCCCCTTGGCACGTGGTGCCGCCTTCTCGGGCGCCGGCGCCTCGACCGGGCGCTGGGTCTGCAGCGGCGTGAGCACCAGCACATGGCGCGCCGCAGCCACCTGGGCCAGCGGTTCGCAGAAGATGCGCGCAAAGGTCGATTCGGCCCGCCTCTCGATGTGGCTGACCCGCGCCACTGGCAGGCCGGGGGGGTAGACGCCATCGACGCCACTGGTGGTGAGCAAGTCCCCGACCTGGATGTCGGCGTTGCTGGCCATAAAGCGCAGCTCGAGCACGCCCAGTGCCGGCTCGCCGTAGGCCACGCTGCGCACGCCGGTGCGTGGATTGAGCACCGGGATGCTCAGTTCGCGATCGATGACCAGGGTGACCTCGCTGCTCAGGGGATGCACGCGCGTGACCTGGCCGATGACGGCGTTGGCATCGATCACAGGCGAGCCGCGCTCAATGCCGGCCAATGCACCCTTGTCGAGCACCACTTTGCGTGAGTAGGGGTCGGCGGCCTCGTAGACGATCTCGGCGGCGCGCGATGAGGGCGGCAGTTGCTCGCGCAACTCGAGCAACTGGCGCAGCTGCCGGTTTTCAAGGCTTAGCTGCTCAACCTGACCGCCGCGCAGCAACTGCTTGGCCAGCTCTTGGCGCGCGGCCAGCGCCTCGGCCTGTGCCCGCTCCAGGCTGGCCAGATGATCGCCCAGCGCCTGCCCGGCGCGCCCGGGCTGCAGGCCCAGCCACTGCAGCGGGTAGAGCACGCCGGCCAGGGCCGAGCGCACCGGCCCACTCAGGCCCAGGCGGGTATCGGCGACCATCAGGAAGACGGCCAGCGCGCTGCAAAAGACCAGCTTGGACAGCGCCGACGGCCCCTGCTTGAAAAACGGGGGCGGCGAGCGGTCGAGCGTTCCGAGTGGCATGGGTCAGACAGTCTGCAAGCCACGGCCGCCGCAGCCGCGGCCCGGCCGCTTACTCCGAGGTGAAGATGGGGCCCAGGCGCTCCATGCGCTCGAGCGCAATGCCGCAGCCGCGCACCACACAGGTCAGCGGGTCTTCGGCCACCAGCACCGGCAGGCCGGTTTCCTCGTTGAGCAGGCGGTCGAGGTCGCGCAGCAAAGCGCCGCCGCCGGTGAGCATCATGCCGCGGTCGGCGATGTCGGCGCCCAGCTCGGGCGGCGTTTGCTCCAGCGCATTCTTGACCGCCGAGACAATGTTGTTGAGCGGATCGGTCAGCGCCTCCAGGATTTCATTGCTCGAGATGGTGAAGCTGCGCGGCACGCCCTCTGAGAGGTTGCGGCCCTTGACTTCCATCTCTTTGACCTCGCTGCCCGGAAAGGCCGAGCCGATGTTCTTTTTGATCGCTTCGGCCGTCGGCTCGCCGATCAGCATGCCGTAGTTGCGGCGGATGTAATTGATGATGGCATCGTCAAAGCGGTCGCCGCCCACCCGCACGCTGCCCTTGTAGACCATGCCGCCCAGCGAGATCACGCCCACCTCGGTGGTGCCCCCGCCAATGTCGACGACCATGGAGCCCGAGGCCTCTGACACCGGCAGACCGGCGCCGATGGCTGCGGCCATCGGCTCTTCGATCAGGTAGACCTCCGATGCACCGGCCCCCAGCGCCGATTCGCGGATGGCGCGGCGCTCGACCTGGGTTGAGCCGCAAGGCACGCAGATGATGATGCGCGGGCTCGGTTTGAAGATGCTGCGCGGATGCACCATCTTGATGAACTGCTTGAGCATCTGCTCGGTCACGGTGAAGTCGGCAATCACGCCGTCCTTCATGGGCCGGATCGCCTCAATGTTGCCGGGCACCTTGCCGAGCATGGCCTTGGCCTCGTGGCCCACGGCCTGTATTGTCTTTTTGCCCTGCGGCCCGCCTTCATGGCGGATTGACACCACCGAAGGCTCGTCGAGCACGATACCGCGGTCGCGCACATAAATCAGGGTATTGGCCGTGCCCAGGTCGATCGCCAGGTCGGTCGAAAAGTACCGGCGGAAAGATTCAAACATGTCAGAAGTCCGGTGGGGGCCGGCGCGCCCTTTGCCCGGGGCGTGCCAGCTGTCAATTTGCCTTGTGGGTCAGACCGACTCGCGCCCCCTTCGGGCCCGGCGAAGGCGCAGGGGGTGCGGGCGGCCCGAGAGCGCTGCGCGCAAAGGCGGGATAATACCCGAACGCCTGCCTTGCAGGGCGCTCCTCGGGAGCCGCTCCAGGGCTGCCAACCCCCTGTTTTTTACAGCGAGCCGCCTCTGCCGGTGCGCTGTGCCTATTTGCCGCTCTTTGCCGCTCCCAACCCATGGCCCTGACTGCCCAAGACATCGAACGTGTGGCCACCCTGGCCCGGCTCGAGTTGCGCCCCGAGGAGGCGGCGCTCCACCTGAGCCAGATCAACGGTTTTTTCTCCATCGTGCATGCCATGCAGGCTGTCGAGACCGGCGGCCTTGAGCCCCTGGCGCACCCGATTGATGTCATCGGCCAGGTGCAACTGCGCCTGCGCGAGGACGCGGTCAGCGAGCCTGACGATCGCCAGGCCAACCAGCAAAGCGCGCCGGCTGTCGAGCGCGGCCTGTTTCTGGTGCCCAAGGTCATTGAATAAGGCGCGCCATGACACCCTTGCATGATTTGGGCGTGGCCGAACTGGCCGCCGGCTTGAAAGCGCGGCAGTTCTCTGCCGTCGAGGTGGTGCAGCACTTCCTGGCCCGTGCCCAGGCCGACGCCAGCGGCAGCTTTCTGGCTTTCAACCCCGAGGCCACTTTGGCGCAGGCGCGCGCGGCCGATGCGCGCATTGCCGCCGGACAGGCTGGCGCGCTCGAAGGCGTTCCCTTGGGCCACAAAGATATGTTTGTTACAAAAGATTTTCCGACCACCGCTGGCTCCAAGATGCTCGAGGGCTATCGCTCGCCCTTTGACGCCACGGTCGTCGCCCGCCTGGCCGAGGCCGGCATGGTCACCCTGGGCAAGCTCAGCTGCGATGAATTTGCCATGGGTTCGGGCAATGAAAACTGCGCCTTTGGCCCGGTGAAAAACCCCTGGGACGCGAGCCGCGTGCCCGGCGGATCTTCGGGCGGCAGCGCCGCCGCCATTGCCGCCCGTCTGGTGCCGGCGGCCACTGGCACCGACACCGGCGGCTCGATCCGCCAGCCGGCCAGCTTTTGCGGCATCACCGGCATCAAGCCCACCTACGGCCGGGCCAGCCGCTACGGCATGATTGCCTACGCCTCCAGCCTCGACCAAGGCGGCCCCATGGCCCGCAGCGCCCAAGACTGCGCGCTCTTGCTCAGCGCCCTGTGCGGCCCCGACCCCGACCGCGACTCCACTTCGCTCGATGTGCCGGCCGAGGACTTCAGCGCCAAGCTCCTCAACGATCTTGCGGGCCTGCGCATCGGCATCCCCCAAGAGTTTTTTGGCGCGGGTCTGGCCGCTGATGTGCGCGCCGCAGTCGATGGCGCGCTGGCCGAATTGAGCAAGCTCGGCGCCACCCTGGTGCCCATCAGCCTGCCGCGCACCGAGCTGTCGATCCCGGTTTACTACATCATCGCCCCGGCCGAAGCCAGCTCCAACCTCAGCCGCTTCGACGGTGTGAAGTTCGGCCACCGCGCCCGTGACTACACCGACCTTGAGAGCATGTACAGGAAATCGCGCGCCGAGGGGTTTGGCAGCGAGGTCAAGCGCCGCATCATGACCGGCACCTATGTGCTTAGCCACGGCTACTACGACGCCTACTATCTGCAGGCTCAAAAAATCCGCCGCATGATCGCGCAGGATTTCCAGGACGCCTTCAAGCAATG